>JAYVOX010000619.1:0-3995 GCA_043757695.1 Schlesneria sp. | reverse complement strand
CCAGAATCTCGTCCTTGCTCCAGAAACCAGACAGCAGCGGAAAGCCCGCGAGAGCGAGTGCCCCTGCCAAGAACGTGATGTGCGTGATGGGCAGTGCTTTCCTCAAGCCACCAAACCGCCGCATGTCGATCACGTTGCCCATCGAGTGCATCACCGAGCCGGCCGACAGGAACAGCACCGCTTTGAAGAAAGCATGCGTGAACATGTGGAACATCGCGAACGTCACCGCATGAGTGGCGAGACTCTGATCCGCGCCGGCCGCGCCCAGCGACATAAACATGTAGCCGAGCTGGCTGACCGTCGAGTACGCGAGTACTCGTTTGAGGTCATACTGCGTGAGTGCCGTGATCGCGGCAATCAACGCCGTCGCCGCACCAATCCCCGCCACGAACATCTGAGCGGTCGGAGCGAGTACAAAAAATGGTGTGCAGCGTGCCACGAGGTACACGCCCGCCGTCACCATCGTCGCCGCATGAATCAGGGCTGAAACCGGCGTTGGCCCTTCCATCGCGTCCGGCAACCAGACGTGCAACGGGAACTGAGCCGACTTCCCCATCGCTCCCACAAACAGCAAAAAGCAGATCGTGGTGAGGATCGCCGGGTCTTGCAGATGAGCCACGCGGATCAGTTCGGGGTTGCCGAACAACTGCTCAAAATCGACGGTTCCAAACGTGGTCCAAATCAGAAATACGCCGAGGATGAACCCGAAGTCGCCGATACGGTTGACGACGAACGCCTTCTTGGCCGCCGCCGCCGCACTCGGCTTCTGAAACCAGAAGCCAATCAGCAGGTAACTGCACAGCCCGACCGCCTCCCAGAACACGAACATGAGCAGGAAGTTTCCAGCCAACACCAACATGCACATCGAAAAGACGAACAGCGCGATCGACGCGAAGAAACGTGGATAGCCCGGATCGCCGTGCATGTAGCCGCTGGCGAAGATCGCCACCAGCAGGCTGACCGAGGTCACCATCACCAGCATCAGCGCCGTCATCGCATCGGCCCGCAGCGTCACCGCCACGTCGAGTTGCCCGACGCTGATCCACTGATAGATCGTCGTCACGACCGCGTGCGAGGCTTCTGTATGTTCGCCGTGTGCTCCCGCATGACCGAACCCGCCCGGCACAACCGTCGTCAACAGATAGACCGCCGCCGCAAGCGACACCGCCAGCGCCAGCACCACCGGCCGGTGGGCATACTGCCGACGAACCACCTGCCCCACGAGCACGATCCACGCACACGCCAGCAAGGGCGCCAGCGGGATCAGCCACAGCACGTCATTCGGTTTCAGCCAATCGAACACGGGATCAATCTCTTTCTTCAGTCAGTGATTCAGGATCAGCCCACAACTCTTTTGCCTATCGCGAATACATGCCACACGAGGCGAAGTGGTTGAATCACGAATCAAACGAATCTCCACGAATCAAAACTCGGCAGGAGCGTGTCGCTTTTCCTACGTATTTTTTTCTTATCTGTGCCCATCTGTGTGATCTGTGGTCAAAACCTGCTCCGCTTCACGTCTTTGTCGTGGGCGACTTCGGCGCACGACCGGCGGGAGTCAGATGCGGGAAGTCGGCGTTCGGGTCAATCACTTTCGCGGGAGCCGAGTGGACCGGGCCACCCGACAACACAGGCAAATCCTCTTCCCCCAAGTTCCCCCACAGGAACACGTCCAGTGACTTGCGGCGTTGATACAGCGTGAGAATCAGCGACAGAGCCAACCCCGCTTCACACGCGGCGATGGTCAGCACGAAGATCGTGAATACCTGCCCCTGCGGGTTGCCGTGATATTTACCGAACGCCGTCAGGTTGACCGACACGCCGTGCAGCATCAGTTCGGCCGACAGCATGATGAGAATTAGATTGCGGCGAGTGAGAAACCCGATCATCCCCAATACGAAGAGGATCGCCCCGACAATCAACTGGCTTTCAAGTGCGGTGGAAGTCATAGGTGTCCTTGAGACCTCCTCGGAGCGATGGCGATTGCGCCGATGGTCGCGACGAGCAGCACAGTTCCGGCCAACTCGACGGCATACAAATAATCGGTAAACAACGACCGGCCGAGGACACGTAGCGAACCGATCTCGCGCGGGTTGCTTTGAGGAGCCTGACTTAGCAAGTTGGCTTGAACGCCCGCTGGCATCGCGAGGAACTGACCGTGATGTGCCTGGTCCGCCGCCTTGCCGTCAATCCCGCCCCACTCTTGCAGGGAAAACAGCAACGTCGCGAGCAGCGCGAACGACAGCAGGCTGGCCATCGTCGGTTGAAACGCTTCGCGGTCGTATCCCGCCGAACCGGCTTGTTGAGCCAGCATGATGACGAACAGGAAGGTCACGACGATCGCTCCCGCGTAAACAATGATCGTCGCCGCCGCGAGGAACGGGGCCGAGTTCAGCAGGAACAGGCCGCACACCGCGAGTGTCGTCAGGGCGAACCACAATGCGGCATAGACGGGGTTCTTGTCGGTAATCATCAAGCCCGCGCACAGAATGGCCGCACTACCGAAGGCGTAGAACAACACGTCGTGAACGAGGTCACCGGCTGGCGGCAGCACTGTGGCTTGAAGCACCAGCAGCGCCGCGAGGCCAATCAATCCGCCGAGAATTCGCCCGCGCGGCTTCTCACGCGGCAACAGCCACCAGACCGCCAACCAGCCGAGGGCCAGAGGCAACAACAACATTCCATTTTCCGGAGACCAGTTCATTCGTCTTCCACTTTGGCGTCGCGAGTCAGCGACTCACGAAAAAAGTTATCAAATCAGTTGTGCCATCAAATCAAGTGCGGGAGTATACCGGCGACGACCTTCAAAATCACGAACACCACGTCTCGACAATCGCGTCATTCACGGTCATCCCTCCGCCGACGGGACAGCGGGCCACCGTCATCCTTTCACCAATTACTCGTCATCTCCAGCAGCGTAGTGACGATCAAAACAACTTCCGAAGTCTTCAGAGACTTCGGAAGTTTGAACCCATTCTCAATTCGAGATCACCCCCGACGAAACTGCCTTCGCCGAACGATCATCCTCACGCACCGTCGTCGCCGGACCAAGCGTATGCAGGTCGTTGAAGTCACTCGCATGACCGAGCTTTCCCTTGTGAGTCCGGATCGGGTCGATCCCCGAATCCTTCGTCTGGTCGAACACGCTCAGTAGCTTCTCCTTGTCGAACATCATCTCCTGGCGAGTCATCCCGACCAGGTCGTAGATGTGCGTCAGTTCGATCGAATCGACCGGACAGGCCTCCTCGCACATGCCGCAGTAAATGCACTTCAACTCGTCGATCACGAAGCTCTTGGGGAACTTGTCGCGATCGGCCCAGTTCGGGTCGTCCTTGGGAGCGTCCTGCGCCACGATCTCGATGCACCGCGCGGGACAGGCCGTCGCGCACATCATGCACGCGACGCACTTCACCCGCCCCTTGTCGTCGCGGTTGAGCCGATGCACGCCGCGATAGTGAGTCGGCAGCGTCGGCTGCTGCTCCGGATACAGTTCCGTCACCGTTTTGTTGTTGGTCACGTGGCCACCCGTTGTGAGCAACCCGTCAAAAACCGCCGGGAGAAACGTCGCCTCCCAGAAATTCATCGGAGTCTCTTCGACCCATTCGACATCGTTCGCGTTGATTGGCATCTCAAAAATCCCATAAGAAGACTGAAGTCAGGAGACAGAATTCAGAGTGAAGAACCGAACGGGATCGGCCCTTTCACAACATACAAACTTCGTCCCAAATCAACACCTTCCTTGCTCTTCCTTCTGTCTACTGTCTTCTGAATTCTGTATTCCCGCCTCCAATGAGCATGTCCATGCCCGAAGAAAATCAAAGGGATCAGGAGTCGAGGATTTGCATGAGCGAGCCTCTTCGCCCATCCCCACGCCCTTCACACGGCTTCAGGGCGTGCCGCCCCGCTCGCCAACTCTGAGTGCCGATCCAAAAACCTCTCCCCTCGCCCCGGCTTTGCGGGGAGAGGGGCCGGGGGTGAGGGGTTCTTGGGTCGGT
>JAYVOX010000618.1:0-15125 GCA_043757695.1 Schlesneria sp. | reverse complement strand
GCCGTCAGGCTGCGGGTTCTTAATCGCCGCAGGAAACCCGTGGCCTTACGGCACACGGCTCGCCTGAAACATCTCACTTTTGGCCGCGTGAGGTATAGTTTAGCCGAAGTCGTGAGACTTCGGTTGTTGTTGTTCCACGCCCCCGAAGTCTCACGACTTCGGCTACAGGACAGCAAGTCTTGCCGCTCGCCTTACTGAAATCCTCGCCCCGCGAACACCCCGCCACTGCCGCTTTGCGTTGTCGAGTCACAGGCATCAAACCGTCGCCAGCGACCGCTACTCTTCCTTGATCTCGTCCAAGGCATCGAGTGCTCGCGCCGTGGCTTGGAGCAGTTGCGGCAGGCCCTTGCCGGAGATCGAGCTGATCTTCATCACGGGGCGACCGATCCGTTCTTCGAGCAGTTCTGCGGCGGCATCGGCATCGGTCAGTTCACATTTGGTGATGACGATCAACTCGGGCCGCGCGAAGATCGCTTCGTCATACAACCGCAGCTCTTCACGAATCTGGATGTAGTTCTCGATCGGATCGGTCTGATCGTCGGGTGATGGTTCGATGAGATGGATCAGGACTTTGCAGCGTTCGACGTGCCGCAAGAACTCGTGCCCCAAGCCGACTCCCGCGTGAGCGCCTTCGATCAGTCCGGGGATGTCGGCCATCACGAACTGGCGTTCATGACCGACACGCACGATGCCGAGATTCGGGTATTTCGTGGTGAACGGATAGCTGGCGATCTCGGGCGTGGCACGCGACAGACGCGAGAGCAGTGTCGATTTGCCCGCGTTCGGTTTGCCGATCAGACCGACATCAGCGATGACCTTCAGTTCCAACGAAATGTCGCGGTGTTCGCCCGCTTCGCCGGGACCGAACTCGCGCGGGGCACGGTTCGTCGAGGACATGAACCGGATGTTTCCTTTGCCCCCTTCCCCGCCCTTGGCGATGATCAGTCGCTCACCGTGTTCGACCATATCCTTCAGGACATGACCGCGCTGAGTGTCGCGCAGAATCGTTCCCGTCGGAACGCGAATGACGATGTCTTTCCCATCCGCGCCGGTGCGGAGAGACGCTTCGCCCGGCCCTCCCGGATCGGCATTCCAATGGCGGACACCGGCTAGGTGAATCAGGCTGCTGACGTTTTCATCGGCCTCAATAATGAGGTGACCGCCGCGACCACCGTCGCCGCCGTTGGGCCCGCCGCGCGGCACATGCGATTCCTTTCGGAAACTGGCCGAACCGGCCCCGCCGTCACCCGCTCTACAGAAAATCGCAACTTGGTCTATGAACATAGTGCGGGGATGATAGCCACTGACCGGCATGGGAGGGAGTCACTCAGTCTCGTAGGGCCGGGTCCACGATGAGCCGGTGTCGTGAGCGCAGGACGGCAGAACACCGCTCAGCGGACACTCCATTTCGTTTGGGGACGATGGTCCAGCGGAAGCCTGTCCTCTGCCAACCGTGAGCCGGTTGTAACGCCTGCCCGGCTCAACTCGGGCCACTTTTCTCGTTGCACTACGCTCGGGCATTTACAACCCCCCCGTGTCGAGAACACGATGCGAAGTCGAACATTCGAACGATCCAACCGCCGCCTTCCTGCCAACATCCGGGGCTAATCTGATGCATGGTGACTTGTCCGCGTACGACGCTCTAGCTTCCGAATCCTCACGTTCCCTGCTTACGTCTTTCGAGATGAATCAGGCGCGTTCCGCGCAGGCGTCTCTGCCCGGATACGACTCTGATTCGTTTCGGTCCTTTCAGATCAGTCGCTCGCTCTACCCAGGGGAATCGGGGGCGCGAGCCTTCGCCGAGTACCCTCAATGGGTCGAGTCGGCCAATTGCGGTTTTCTCGGCCATGCGGGCTACGACGCGCGCGGCTTCATCGGTGTCGAGTACCCGGCGCTACCCGATCCGCACACCGGTGGAATCGAATGCACACCCGGTCTGAACCTCTCCCCCGGCCTTGGCTCTGGCGAGTACGGTGACAACCGTGGAGCCACTCCCGAGCAACCACTCCCCAAGCGTCCGCTGCGCGTGATCTGCGTCGGACCGAGCTTCCAAATCGGCGGCGTCGAACAGCACACGCTCAGCTTGGCCAAGTTCTTCGATCCGCGACGAGTGACGTTGGTGAAGAGCCTCGTCACCAATCGCGACAACTACCACCAGCCATCGGCCGACGGCATGCCCTTCCCCGTCGCTCCGTGCAGCCCAGACGAGTTGAAGCACGCTGCCGGTGAATGTGACGTGCTGCTGATGTGGGGAGAAGGCTTCAACGACCGGCTTGGGAAACATCGCCCCCTCGGCATCTATCTCGCGCATGGCGAATCACCGTGGACGCGGCTCGGTTTGGAAGGTTGTTCAAAGGTGGTCGATCACGTGATCGCGGTCAGTTCTCGCGTGAAGGTGCGCGTCTGTCAGGGCTTTCCGACAACGACGATCCTCAACGGCATTGATGGTTCGCGGCTCGGCAAAACGCGGTCGCGCAATGCGCTGCGACAGAAGCTCGGCTTCGCGCCGAACGACTTCATCATGGGGTCTGTCGGTCGGTTCACGCGCGAAAAGCAGATGCACCTGCTGATCGATGCGGTGGCTCGATTGCCTCAGCAATTCAAGTTGCTGCTCGTCGGCTACGGGCCGCGTCGAGCCGAGTTGCTCGATCGCGCCAACGAACTCATTCCCGGCCGCTACGCCTTCGTCACGGCCGACAACTTTCTCGGCGACTACTACGGTGCCATGGACGCATTTAGCTTGGTGTCGTCTCACGAAGGCTTCGGCCTCGTGATCGCCGAGGCCATGCTGTGCGGACGCCCCGTGATCGTGACCAACGTCGGTTGTGTTCCCGAAGTCATTCGCGACCGCATCAGCGGTGTCGTGGTCGATCCCTGCGCGGACTCGATCGCGGCCGCAGCCCGCGCCCTCCAACAGCACCCAAGCTGGGCGAAAGGGATCGCGGCCGAAGGCGAGACCTTCGCCAACGCCCACCTTCACGCCAGCCGGATGGCCCGAGACTACGAAGATTTGCTGTGGAAGCTGGCACGCACGCGTGGAATCGCCTGACGCTGGCTGCCGTCTTCTGGCTCTTGATTCCTGCCACCTGGCTCCTCACGCCCCATGTCGATCCGCATCACCAATCAACTGTTCCAATCGCATCCGGTCGCGGCGCATTGCCCCGGCCCGTTGTCCGCTCACTGGCATCGATTCGTGGACGCCGTGATGGCTCAGCCCGCGCGGCAGTGTTCGTGTCCGGACGCCACGATCCTGACTTGGAACAGCGGTGAAACAGTCAAGCGCCCCGACAAGCCCTGCGGCGTCTTCGAGCGCAGTTTGGAGCGACTCGGCATCCAACCCATGGTGCTGGGACGAGGCCGTTCCCACTGGAAGAACCTCGACAAGTTCGCGCTCACCGCCGACGCGCTCGATCGCATCCAGACGCCGTTCCTGATTGGTGGCGACTCGTGCGACATCGTCTTCTTTGACGATCCGCAACTCGTCGTGGACCGCTTCCGTCAGCACTTTACCTGTGACCTGCTCTTCAACGCGACGGGATCAACCTGCTGGCCACCGCTGCCCGAGTTCGTGAACTTCCAGTCGTCGTTGCCGATGGCCGCGGTGACTCAAGGTCGCCACTGGATCAACTCGGGACTGTTCATCGGTCGCACCGAATTCTGCCGCGACTACTTCCGCAAGCTGGCGTCTGAACCTGCGGTGATGCCTTACAGCGAATCGGACCAGGGCGTCGTCATGAAGACCTGGCCCGACTGGCATCCGCGCGTGCAGCTCGACTACTTGTCGCAGGTCTTTCAGTGGTTCAACGAAGACCGCGCGGTGATGCGGATTGAGCGACCAATGGCCTCGCGCCAGACGCAACTTCTCCGCTGGCTCGGTCGGTTGACGGGACCGATCATGGGTGTCGAGGTCGGTGTGTTTGAGGGCCATTCATCGGAGGTCTTGTTGCGCGAACGTGGCGATCTGAAGCTCTGGATGGTCGATCCGTGGAAGCCGTCTGTGGGAGCTTCGACCATCGGCGATCACACCGCAGCCACGTTCGACAAAGCGTTGGCCACGGCCACTTGGTGGACCGACTTCGCCAGCGACCGCCGCTTCATCTTGCGTGAAGCCTCACCCCGCGCTGCCGATCGCTTCGCTGACAGCAGCCTCGACTTCGCCTTCCTCGATGGTCGCCCGCTCTATGATGCGGTCTGCGCCGATCTCTTCGCTTGGTGGCCCAAGGTTCGAGGCGGTGGGTTCCTCACCGGTCGTGACTATGACGCCAACTCCCCCCATCCCATCCGCCGCGCCGTCGAGGAGTTCGCCGAACAAACGAACCGCGCGATCACTCTCGGAGCCGACGGCACGTGGTGCGTTGAGAAGTGAGGCAGCAGCGGGGAAATAACCTACCGTAGCCACGCTCGCCAGAGCGTGAGATTCCCGCGTTCTGGCGAACGCAGCTACGGATACTATCTGTCGGCTGCTGCCTGAGGCCGTGGAACGTGAAACAAGCGACTTCATCTGTGGTCCGGCTTTGCATCCGTGTGGTCTCTGTTCTGGGCCAAGAGTGAATCGCGCGGATGGCAGGGCCGGAGTACGGATGAAGCACGAAGACGAGATGAACGAGCCGTGTTCTCGGGCTGTGGCTCTCCTGCCTCGTACGACTCGACAGCAGTTCTTTTCGGCTTACGGTGAACTGGTCCGGTTGTGCCACAATCCCATCGTGTTCATCAGAGTCATGGTCTGCGTCTTCATCATTTTGCCCTCAATCATTTTGCAAACAGCAGCGATCAGCAAAATGATTGAGGCCGAAATGATGAAGAGTAGAAGCCCTCCGTGATGGCTCGGATCGCGATCTTGCCCGCAACATTACCGTTCTGTCGTTCTCAGCGCTGATGCTGCGGGTGTGGGACCAAAGCGGAGCGTATCGATCAGCTCGCGTTCGCGGTTCGCCAAGGCTTCGATTTGCGGCGTATCGACCGTCACTGAGAGTGATGCTTGTCGGCCTGTGGGATCGGAGATGAGATAGAAAACCCAAGTGAGCGGTCGTTCACCATCCGCACCTGAGGCTGTGATGCGATAGACGTAGCTGCGGTCGGAGGTCGCGATGACCTCGCCTTGACCAAGCTCCTTTAACCGCTCACCCAAGGCTTGGCGAATGTCGCGCACGAAGTCCGCCTCAGGCAAATGTCCGCCTGGCTTGGCGGGGGCAATCGGCGCGAGATCACACTGCGCGACGAAGTTCCCTTGGTCGATCAGCCGGAAGACCGCCGCCTTCTCTTGAATCTTCCAGAGGTGCCAATGACGCGGGTACTCGAACCCGATGTTCCACGGAGACTCAAACCGCAGTGCCGTGGCCGAGGCTTTCGGTTCGGCGGCGGCAGCGTCGAGATGCTTTTGTTCGGCGAGTCGTCCTGGAAGTTGAGCGGGCTTGCGCAAGAGCCGGACTCGCGCGGTGAACTCGAACGCCGGTGAGACCGGGCCGAACCCGCGTTTCTCGACTTGAGAGAAGTCACACTGCGTGATGCAGTGATCCTTGAGGTCATACTCGTAGAAGCCGGTGACAGAGACTTCGCTGATCGCGCCGGTGGCCGCGCCTTCCAGCTTGCCCTCGATCTTGATCCGGGCGATTTGCTTCTCGACCGATGTCAGCGAACAGGTCAGTTCCCCCTTCGAGATCGCGTCGATCGCCGTCAACATTTGGAAAGCCCAACCGGGCGAAGTCCACTTGTCACCCACTTCCACTTCCTTCGAGGGAAGCATCGCAATCAGTGCCAGACTGTCGGCGGGAGACCGCAGCAGGTCGAGTTCATTCGAGGTGAACGCCCCTCCCAAACTGTAGAGTTCGACGCCATCAATACGCCCCTGTGCGACGACCAGCTTCAACCGATCATCCAGCTTCGACGACGACTTCTCCGTCCCGACGACGATGTCCGACTGAGTCGTTTCGTAATCGCGAATCGAGCGGTACGACTCGGCCTCGCTACCAGGGCCGAGCAACCGTCGCTCGCGATAGGACAACGCGGCCGATGCGGTCAGCTTCAGCGGCTCCACCTTGGGTGAGGGCTGCGTCTTGCCGGTCACATCGACGCGCGTTCCACACCCGAAGACGCGCCCATCATCCACAGGTTCTTCGAGCTTGAATTTCTCGGCCGCAAAGCCCGTCATTCCCAACGCGACGATGGCGAGAAACGTCGCGCTTCCCAAAGGTCTCTTCAACATGGCGATCCTCCTGATCGGTCGAGTGATTGCTCGATGGAATCCTGTGAGCCGATGTGGTCCTGCTCAAACATCCGAAGCATTCTCAGCCTGCGGATGCTTCTGGGAATGCTCTAGGTCCAGGCCCAACGTTTGCGAACTTTATTGAGACGAGCGTTCCAGCACGCGAAGTCGCTCTTCGAGTTCTTCGGCACGACGGCGAGCGTCATCACGCTCACGAGCCGCCTGATCCAAGAGCTGCTTCGTCTCATTCAGCGTGAGCATCGTTGAGTCGAGTCTCAGATTTGTTTCATCGAGTCGCTGCGTGGTTGAGTCGAGTTGCTGCGTTGTCGAGTCGAGTCGCTGAGTTGCTGAGTCGAGTAGCAGGGTCGCTTCATCAAGTTGCTGCGTCGTCTCATCGGCACGTTGCTCGGCGGCGATCCGTTCTCGCCCCATCTCGACATAGGATAGGAAGCGACGACCGTCCGGCCCAAACAGTTGCAAGTCCACGCCGACGACATGGAATCGAACGTTCAGTCGCGGACTGACCCAGCCTTCCATTTGCGGGATCGCTTCAAATCGACGGGTCGTCGGGTTTCGCAAGAGTCCGCGCAACGCACCATCGTCGGGGTCGTAGATGTAATACTCTTCGACACCGTACTGCTCGTAAAAATCCTGCTTCTTGGCCATCTCCGTCGCGCGGTTTCCGGGCGAGAGAACTTCAAACGCGACCTGCGGTGCGATCCCGTCTTCCAGCCATTGCAGGTACGAACCGCGATAACCTTTGGGACGACCGAACACGACCATCGAGTCGGGGGCGGTTCGCAGCTTGTTGTTTCCTTCGACGGGATACCACAGCAAGTCCCCCGCGACGAACACGAGCGGATTGTCTTGAAAGACCACGTCCAAGCCACCTTTGATGGTGGTGATCCACTCATATTGCAGGGTGTTTTCGGCCAAAGGTTCACCATCGCTATCGGGGTACAAAACCGGGTAACGAAGTTCGGGAATGGGGACGGCACTCATGTGAGGCTCCTGGAGACACGACTAAAACCGGACTGATCGTACTCGACCGAGACGCTGCTCGCGAGACCGTACCGCCGCGGGCGATCTCAACCGACGCGGTTCAGACGGGACTGCTCGATATCCATGCCGCTTCGCTCCGCCAGTGCCTGTGCGGTCGCGACCAATCCTTCCACGTCCAGTCCGATGTCCGCGAGTAGTTCTTCCCGCTCACCATGCTCGATGAAGCGGTCTGGAATCCCGAGGCACTTCAAATTGTTGGTACTCACTCCGGCCGCGTTAGCCGCTTCCAGCACCGCTGCTCCGAAGCCGCCACAGACGGAGTTTTCTTCGACGGCAATCACGAAGCCGCATTCTTCGAGTGCCCGGAAGATCGTTTCTTCATCGAGCGGCTTGGCGAACCGCGCGTTGATGACACCGACATCCAGCCCCTGTTCTCGCAGTCGTTCCGCCGCACGAACGCACGTCGGAAAGAAGGCACCAAACGCCAGGAACATCCCGTCTGCTCCCCACTGCCAGACCTCCGCCTTGCCGCGTTCGACCGGCTGTTCGGGCCGCTCAACATGCTCAACGTTGGCCTTCGGATACCGGATCGAGACCGGGCCGGGATGCGACAGCGCGAAGTTCAGCATCGGTGCGACATCGAGTTCATCACCCGGTGCCATGACCGTCATGTTCGGGAAGATGCGCATGTAACTGTTGTCGAAGACACCGTGATGCGTCGGACCATCCGGACCGGCGAGTCCACCGCGATCGAGGCAGAACGTGACCGGCAGGTTCTGCAACGCGACCTCTTGGAAAATGTGATCGAAGCTGCGCTGCAGGAACGTGCTGTAGATGTTGACGATCGGCCGCAGCCCCGCCTTCGCCATGCCCCCTGCGAACGCGACCGTGTGGGCTTCGCAGATGCCCGTGTCGAAGAACCGCGTGGGGAAATCTTGGCGGACGCGACCGAGTTTATTCCCTTCACACATGGCGGCGGTCAGGACGCAGACCTGCTCGTTCTCGAACATCGCATCGTAGATCGCGTCGCTCATGACGTTCGTGTAGGCCTTCGACGACGACTTCTTCACCGAGAGTACTTCCTGCCGCGAGCCGCGCACGATCTGCGGCGGTGCGTGATACAGCACCGGGTCTTCGCAGGCCGGATCGAAACCCTGACCCTTCTGTGTGAAGACATGCAGCAGCACGGGGCCGCTCACTTCTTTCACCATCTCCAGCGTGCGACGCAGTCCGAGCAGATCGTGACCATCCACGGGACCGATGTAGCGGAAGCCCAGTTCCTCGAACAGCATCCCGCCGTGCAGGAAGCCTTTCATCGCGTCCTTGAATTGCGAGATCGCATCGCGTGACATCTTGCCGACGACCGGCAGCTTGTTCAGCAACCAGTTCACATCGCGTTTGAGGCCGTTGTAAAACGGAGCCGTCCGCGCTTTATCGAGATACTTCGCGAGTCCGCCGACGCGTGGACAGATCCCCATCTTGTTGTCGTTCAGAATGACCAGCAGGTCTTTCTTGAGTTCGGCGGCGTTGTTCATGGCCTCGAAGACGACACCCGAGGGCAACGCTCCGTCACCAATGACCGCGACTGATTTGCGACCACTCTGCCCGAGCAAGTCGTCTCCCGCCTTCAGACCCAACACGGTCGAGACACTCGCTCCCGCATGGCCCGTCATAAAGAGGTCGTACTCGCTCTCGTGCGGGTTTGGAAAACCCATCAACCCGCCCTTGGTGCGGATCGAACGAAAGCGATCGAACCGCCCCGTGATGAGTTTGTGCGGATAGACCTGATGGCCCGTGTCCCAGATCAGCCGGTCCTGTGAGAAGTCGTAGACCTGATGCAGCGCGAGGCACAACTCGACGACGCCCAAGTTGCTCGCAAAGTGAGCCGATCGCTCCGTGACGAGGTTACAGAGCGTCTCGCGGATCTCATCCGCAAGCTGCAACATCTGTGAGTCGGTCAGCCCACGCAGATCACGCGGCGAGTCCATCTTCGGCAACAGTTCAAAGTTCATGGTCATTCCTTGGGGGGAAGCTATTGGCTTCTAGCTCTTAGCTGAAAGCAATTGCCCGTTAGCGATGTTGTATCCCGATGCTCAAATCCCAGCCAAACCATCCGACTTCCAGTCCGACATGATCCGTCTCAAAGTTTCTGGCTGAAAGCTAATCGCTAACAGCTTTTAATGATCCCGCCGCGTGACGAATCGAGCCAGCTCGATCAGCTTGCGGCTCTTCTCGCCCAACGGCTTCAACAACTCACACGCTTCATCAATCAATCTGTCCGCCTTGAGGCGGCTTTCCTCAACACCCCACAGCGCCGGGTAAGTCAGCTTGCCGAGAGTCGCATCTTTCCCGACCCCCTTCCCCAGTTTGGCCGCATCGCCCGTCACGTCCAACAGGTCATCCGCAATCTGGAAGGCCAAACCAACACGTTTTCCAAACTCTTCCAAACGTTTGAGCATTTCCGGAGCAGCCCCCGCCACACGTCCTCCCAAAGTCACCGCACTCGTGAGTAAGCGGCCGGTCTTGCGGCGATGAATCGCTTCGAGTTGGGCGAGAGAAGAGGAAGGTTGAGTGTTGAGAGTGGAGCGTGGAGAGGCATTCGAGAGTGGAGCGGCATTCGAGAGTGGAGCGGCAGAGGAAGCAGCCGCGAGCTTCGGCTGTGTGTCTGCTCTGGTCCCCTCTCCCCCGAAGACGGGGGAGAGGGTTAGGGTGAGGGGGGCTTTGTTTTCTGCCGTCCCTTGGTTCGTCTCGCGCTGCTCCCCTTCAATATCCGCCACCTGCCCTGCAACCATCCCGCACCAACCGGCCGCACTCGCCAAGTCGGCACAGCACGCTGCCGCGACAGACGCGGGCTGCGTGTCACGCGCGATGACTTCAAACGCCAACGTCAGCAGCGCATCTCCCGCGAGGATCGCCAGGGCCTCGCCGAAAACCTTGTGATTGGTCAGCCGCCCTCGCCGATAATCGTCATCGTCCATCGCGGGGAGGTCATCGTGTACGAGCGAGTACGTGTGAATCATCTCAATCGCGCAAGCCGCGGGCAGAGCCGCCTCGATCGAACCGCCGCACGCTTCACACGCGAGCAGCACGAGTACGGGCCTCAGCCGCTTACCGCCCGCCAGCAGACTGTAAGCCATCGCCTCGCGCAAGGTGTCGGGACAATCACTCGCTTCGGAGGTGGAAGCCGCCGCAACATAGGCCTCCAACCGCGCGTGAACCAATTCGCGCAGCGAGACCAAATCGGCTTCGAGAGTGCATCCCTGCATCGCCATCAAGATTCTTCCGCGTCCGTGCGTGTGAGTAGTTTCGTTCAGCCACGTCCTCAATCAGTGAAGCGGGCTGGAAAGTGCGACGCATGTTACCGCCGAGTTTCTGCGACGCAAAGGGGCACGATTGGCGAAAGCCGGGGGCGGTCACATTTTTTGAACGGTGAGAAGTGTCCCGTTCGTGGGACGGAGAATCTCAGTCATGGAATGACTGCGCTACGCAGGCGAGCCATTCCATGACTCGCACTCGCGTGGAAAGGGACCCCTGACGTAGAAGACGCCTGGCTCGCGAAACAAAACCCGCCCGATTCCATCGACCGCAAAACCGCGTGCAACCCCAAGTTTTCATCACCCCACTCCTGCCCTGCCATCCGCGCGATTCCCCCTGACCTTGAATGAAGACAGAGATCGCACGGATGGCAGGGCCGGAGCACGGATGAGGGATGAAACAGAAAGAGGCATGCCTGAACGAGTCCTCCCTCAGACAGCCTTTGCGGTGAGGCTAGTTTTGGTTGAGGCGTGTTGACGATTCGCCACGCAATGAGGCCCTTCGTCAACAGCGTTCACGATCGCCGTGTTCTCGCACAGAAGCCGCTTGCGACCGAAGTCGCAGCCTGCGTAGCGGATGAACGGTCCCCTGTCACTGATCTCGTCTCCGGTATCCGGGTTGCTTTGTTCGTGAGGAGTTCCATCCTCCATGAATCGAGTCCCACCATGCGACCTCCCGCGTTTTCTCCTGTCACGGCGTGTTGCCTCCTGCTTGTCAGCCCTGCGCTGGCGATCGCCACTGGACCGCGCGATTGCGATGCGCTGGTGAACAAGCCCGTGCTGGTGACGCTCACCGATGGTCGCACACCGCGCGGTGTGCTCTCGCCGAAGTCGGGTGACGAGGGGCTTGTCTTGCGTACCGAAGTGCCGGGGATCGCAATCGAAAGTCGCTTCGCATGGGGACTCGTGCGGGGAATAGATTCACTGCCGTTTACCGACGCGAAGCCGTTGCCGCGTCCGGCCGATCCGGTTCCGGATGACGACGCTACGACTCAGGACATTCCCGACGAACGAGTCTTCGACAACGCGGTCCCTCCCGCACCGATGCTCCCCGAAGCGCGAGTCCCGATCACCAGTTCATCTCTTGCTAACTCAGCTCTGCTCCCCGTCGATGCGAGTGAGCTTGCTCCGATCGAATTTGTCGCGACTGAAGTCCCCATCGACTTCGTGACGCTCGATCATCGTCGCGCGGTGAAGTCGCTCACGATCAAGGCGACTGTCGCCAACTGGGACCAAGATGCAGAGGTCGATGGGCTGTTGCTACACGTTCAGCCGCTCGACGGCTTTGGACAAACCGTCCCTGTCGAGGGGAACATCGACGTGCAACTGGCGACGGAAACGAAGCTCGCGACGGGAGGCCGTTCGATCAATCGCGACGACAGTTTTCGTGTGACCGAACGTTGGTCGGTGCCGATTCACGCGAACCAATTCGATGCGACGGGGACGGTCGTCAAGTTGCCGTTCCGCCGCTTTCATCCCGAGCGGCATTTCGACATCGCGCCGGATGCACTCGCGCTCGCACGACTCCGGTTGCCAACCGCAGGCGCGTTCGATGCCTCCGACGCGTTCGTGCAACTCCGCCCTGCCAGTCGCTTCCGTGATGACCTGCAACTTCATCGAGGTCGCCGCTTGTACCCCGGCGAAGGCACACCGCGCTGGTGAAGTTAGAGCGAGCAAGAATTGAGGTCGTGGGCCACACTCGGGCGTTCACTCAAGCTGACCCACGACCAGAATCGACGGCCTGTTGCTCAGCGAACACGTCGTTCACTGCGTTTCAACTCGCCTCAACGTTGCCTTCGGCTCCATACACAAGCGACCTTTCGTCGCGCGCAGTTCGGCCACGAGTTCCACGTCGCGCAGTGCCTCGACCACTTCGAAGTCGTAGCCGACGGTCTGCCAATCGGTGTCGCCCGTCAGTGAGTTGTCTCGCTTGCCGCCCGAGATGCGTATGCCTGCGCCCGTTCCCTGATCGTCCGTGCGCGGCTCGACTCCCTCTGTCTTGAGTCGGACTTCAATCCGATAGCGGCCCGGTGCGAGCAACACGCGGCGACGCCAAGAGGCGACGCACTGTCCCGATTCACCGACTTGAATTGAGTACCGCTTGTGATCGGTTTCGGCATCGACTTCATCAATCAACGAGTCCCCGGTTTCCTGTGCGCCGTACCAGTCGGCCACTTCGAGTTGGTTCGATTCATCGAACTCAATCGGCGTCGGGTCGCCGTGTTCGAGTTGCTCGCGCAGTGCCGGTTCTCGCGCCGCGATCCGTTCCTTGAGTTCCCGCACACGCTCGGCAAACGCTCGTTCAAAATCTTCGCCCTGCTGGTGAACGACGAGTCCCAATCGAGCGACCACCGCATCGAGTCGGTCGTGCAATCGCTTCGCTTCAAACAACGGCAACAACTCGGTAACGCGAGCCTTGTACCGCTGTCGCCATTCGGGGTTGTGCATGACCGCGCTCGAGACGATCGTCGGCGGGAACTCCAAGATCGGGTAGCCGGGGTCTTGAAACATCTGGTCCATGCCGTGAGGTAGGAACCGCGCGCGACCGTCGGCTTGAGGTGCGAAGTAGATGCGGTAGTTGTTCTTGTTCGGCGTGTAGCCGTCCCAATGGCAGGTCATCCGCTCGAAGGCCATGAATGTGAGGAAGGCGTCCACGTCGAGTTGCTGCTCGATCGCGGGCCAGCGCAACGCCGCATCGGGTTCCTCGCACGCGGTCCTCAGTGCGTGCAAGTCACTGTGATCGTCCGGCCCTTTGCCCGAGTCCTTCTCCAGATCGGCATCGACATCTTGCACGAAGCCGCCATCGTAAAAGTTGCCGGTCGCGTCGCCGAAGTGCCGTGTGAGGAACTGCCGGTCGAAACCTTCCTTCAGCACATAGAAGCCGAGATCGCGGTCATTCAACCAGACGCGCGCATGAGTGACTCGCGTGGCGGGCACCTTCGCATCGCGGGCAATCTCCGCGCAGACCCACTCGCACAGGTACGACTCGTCCTGCACCGAGTTGTTCAGGTGAAACTTGTCCAGACCATGAAAAGTCTGCTCCTTGACGTGCTTGTGCATGTTGAGTGTGAAGGCCGGTTTGTCGTCGAGTTCGCGTGAACTTCCCGCGGCTCCCTTCACCTTGATCGCGACCTTGGTGTAGGTGGTCTGATGCGGTGACGCGGGATCGTCCGGATTGGGACGACTTTCGACGATCGTGCATTTGACGTAGCGCCGCAGGTCCTCGCGCAACTTCGTCTCCTGCGACTTCTTCAACTCGATCCGAAGCTCGGAAACCAGGCCGTTGTCGAAGAAGTGGTCGCTGGGATCGACGGGCGTCGCGGCGAGAGCTTCAGCAGCAGAGGACTCCGTTTGCGGGATGGCACGCGTGGAAACGCTCTGCCCGACGGCTCCCTCATTCGACTTGCGGCACGATGCTGCGACACACAGCAGCAGCATCGCCAACAATCGCCAATACGATCGTCGGTTCCGAAACAGAGTCATGCAACAACCTCTCAAGTCACCGGGAGGATGGGCACTCTTGCCCGTCCTGTTTGAACCACACGATCCCTGCCCGCACGTTTAGAAAAGTAACCCGCCGCGTGAGCAAGGGCGTGTGATACTTTGAAAGCACGTGGGTTTCCTTGCTGACGCGGCGGGTTGCTTTTCTAAAGCAAAGACATTTACATTGGCTTCATGCCTCGCGGACTTCGACTGTCTGTACGCCGTCCAGATTTTGCAGCGACTTCACCAGCGCCAGCGGATCGGCTGGCTCCTTCAAGCGGACGTTGTAGCGCAGGTCGAGTGACAAGCCCTGCCGCGCGGTCACGATTTGAGTGAGTCGATAGCTGACCAGTTCGCGTTGAAACAACTCGGTCAACAACGCGACGGGATCGTGCCCGGAACCCATGCGAATTTCGAGGCGATGCTCGCTCGCGCGGTTTCTCTGCGCATCAGTCACCAGCCGCGAGCCGTTCGAGGCGAGCGTGATCGCGACCAGCGAGACAATCGGGATGCCGATCAAGCAGACGCCGAACTGTCCCGAGCCGATCGCCATGCCAACCACCACCGCAAAAATCACGAAGGCCGTGTCGCGCGTGTCATCGACCACGGTACGAAAGCGGACGATAGACAAGGCACCCACCAGGCTGAACGCCTTCGCCACACTGTTGCCAATCACCAGCGCGGTCATTGCCACGAGAATCGTTAGCAAAACCAAAGTCACCGCGAGCGGCCAGACACTCACCGCCGCATGTCGCCGCGACGCAGAGCACGTCCCCGCCACAGCCAGCCCTGCGAGAGCGGAACAGAGCAGCCGTAACGCGACCACGCTCCAAGCCACATCAGCACCGTTGGTCAAATCGTTGAGCAGCCAGTCAGGCATGGGAGTCTCGTTGCGGGCTGTGGTCACGCGTCAATTGTAAGGCGAGCGGCAAGATGAAATGTCCCTGTAGGATGGGCACTCTTGCCCGTCCCGGCTGGAAGACAGAAGTCCGGACGGGCAAGAGTGCCCACCCTACATCGCGGTCTGACAATTTCTGCCGCTCGCCTTGGTGGTCAGTGGTTCTTGTTCTTCACCCAAATGGCGAATGACACGTGACCAATGACTACTTTCTTCACTTCACTTC
>JAYVOX010000617.1:0-4002 GCA_043757695.1 Schlesneria sp. | reverse complement strand
ACGTCCCGGAGAGGACATCGCCCTTCATGCGGGCGGAGACGCGGTAGCCGGTGCAGTAGTCGTCGCTGCACATGAAGGAGCCTCCGCGTTGAATTCGCTTGGGGATCGTCGGTTCATTCGGGTCGAAGCTGTCTTGAGGTCCGGTCGGATTGCGGCTGGGGCTGATGTTGTAGTAGTCGGGGCGATACCAATCGTGACACCACTCCCAGACATTGCCTGACATGTCGTAGAGGCCATAGGCATTCGGCGGGAAGGACTTCACGGGTGACGTTCCCTCGAAGCCGTCTTGCACCGCGTGCTTCTCGGGGAACGTTCCCTGCCAGATGTTGTTCGCCCATTTGCCATCGGGGTTGCGTTCTGTTCCCCACGGATATTCGGCCCCTTCAATGCCTCCGCGCGCGGCACGTTCCCATTCGGCTTCTGTCGGCAAGCGTCGTCCCGCCCAACGGCAATACTCTTGAGCATCGTCCCACGAGATGTGAATCACCGGATGCTCTTCGCGGCCCTCGATGGAGGACGAGGCACCGAGCGGGTGTTGCCAATCGGCACCCGGTTCGTACTTCCACACTTGATACGGCCAGTTCGCGAAGTCTTTCCGCAACGTGCGCATGTCGAATTGAGGATTGAAACAGATCGAACCGGGGACCAGCATCGCGTCGTCGATGACGGTCCCCGCAGGCACCTGCGCTTCGATGTCTTCACGCTTCGGCTTTCGTTCGGCGATGGTGACGTACTTGGTCGCACTAACGAACTTCGCGAATTGAGCGTTCGTCACCTCGGTCTCATCCATCCAGAAGCCATCGAGAGTGACTTTGTGTTCGTGTTGTTCGTCTGCATGTGGCCCCTGCGCGTTTCCCATGCGAAACGTCCCGCCGGGAACCCACTGCATGTGGGCGGGCGCTGCTTTCGGAGGCTCAACGATCACGTCCCCTTGCCCCGGTACAGCCTTAGCCGTAGCGACGGCGGGGTCGGTCGCAGAACCGCCGCGTCCTCGGGTTGGTGCCAAGAGCGCCGCAGCCACGAGACCGACGGAACAAACAGACACGAGCGCGAGAATTCCGTACTTGGACATAAGCCACCTTCTTCCACACCAAATGAAACTGAAACTGCCGAACTCGCCCGAGAACCCAATTTGGAGGATGGGCACTCTTGCCCGTCGGACTTCCGCGAACCTCCCCAGGAAGCTCAAAGACACGACGGGCAAGAGTGCCCATCCTACGGGGCGGAATCTGGCGTTACGGTCTCTGGGAATAACGACCGCAACGCCACCCGCGTCATCACTCCGCCACCGTGCTGACGTTGCAAGCCCGACAGTCGCTCTTCCACCGGCCCGATCGTCCAACACTCGTCTTCCAGCAACTCCTCAATCGGCGTCCCTTCCTCATTGAGCGGACAGATGTCTCGGTACTCGACGAACTCGCCCTCCGCGTCTTCATCAAGCCAACGCAGTGGCAGGCCCTGAGTTCGACAGACATACGGCCGATCGGGATAGATGCGACACGCCCCTTCGCCGTCGAGGAACGCACACATGCCGCGCGGGTGCGGAGACCCCTGTGCGAGCAGTTGCGGATACTTCTGGCGGATCCGTTCGGCCTCAATGTCGAACACGGTCAGGTCATCGACACAGCACTGACTGCACCCGCGCCGGCAATGGAGACGTGCCCCATGTTCATCCGCAATCCGGCGGGACTCGACATCAACCGCGTCGTGCAGGACTCGCAGCAATGGGAGTGAACTGCTCTCGGGTAACACGTCTTCCACCGCTCCGTTCGTCACGACTGTTCACTCTTTCTTGGAGCCAATCGGACTGCTGATAGTGCAAATCCATCAAACAATCCCGGCTGAATCATCCTGTTGAGCGAGCGAGGGTTTCATTCGAGGCCGAGGCGGATGGCGCTATCCAGCGAACTTGCTGCGCGATGATTTCGAGACGAGTTGCTGGCTTGGCACAAAAACCAGAGCTTTTGCTAAGGATCGGCGCATTAACAACTGTCAGAAACGTTGTAACGATCAAGACGAGCCGGGTGCCGTAAGGCCCCGGATTCCGCGACGAAGAACCCGGGGCCTCACGGCACCCGGCTCGCCAAATCACGACAGTTATTCCTGCGCCGATCCTAAGCCGGTGCGACTCCGGCTGGTGCTCCCGCAGGAATTGCGGGCTGTTGCATTTCAACAGGCGCTCCCGCTGGTGGCTGCTGCTGTTCCAAACCGGGAGCGGCACCGGTCAATATCATGCCGACGACGATAAAGGCCAACACCATATACGCTACGAATGAAAACCAAAACTGCAGTACATACTGACGTGTTTGTTGCCAGTATTTCATTCCACCCATGATTTCACCGACATAGGGGATGATCGAAACAAACCCCATCCCCACACTCTCTCGAAAAATCGCACCGATCAAACCCATGTGCGAACCCAAGATGACGAGTCTTAGTCCGACTCCGATGCCGGTTATGATCCCAACAGTCATTCCTATACTCGACACCGACCCGTAGACCATGCCGCCAATCAATCCAACGATCGCGCCGAGCAGTGTTGCAACCAAACTATCTACGACCACCTGTTTGTCGGCCTTCGGCTTTTCGTCATCGTCGTCGTCCTCTTTCTTCTCCTTCGAGACGTACTTGAACTCCTTCCGCTTGTCGATCATCTGCAGCCGCGACTTGTGGTAGTACGTGAACTGGCCGTTGATGCGCATGAGGAACAGGCCGATGAACCCCACCGGCAGGCACAGCACCAGCAGGATGATGACCGGGCCGATGAGCGGCTTGAAATCGACATCTGCGATCTGGCCGATCGTGCTGGGATCGGCCTGTGGAGGCGCGTTCTTTCCCTTGGGCGCGTTCTCGGCAGCGAGCCGCGCCCGGTTTGTACTCGCATTCGATTCCATCGTCGTCACGATGGTGTTGATGGAGTTGCCCCAGACTCCTCCAATCACCGCCGCACCGGCGGTCAGAGGCAGCGTGGTGAGGAACAACCACAGCAGCCACACCGACAGCGGCTTGATGTTCTTGAACCAGAGCGGGGCGACTTTCCAGATCATCCAGCCAGGCGTCGAGATGGGCATCGACATGTGCGACATCGAAACGGGCAGCATCCACAAGGCCGGGATCAGACCAATTCCAGCACACACGCCGTAGACCCACGACGGACTGCCCGAGAAATTCACGAGGTAGTAGCCAATGCCCAGCGGCACGATCATCAGAGGTGCGGCGATCGCTACCAGCCAACCGAGGAACATGATCCCCATCGCACTCGCGAGGAAGAAGTCGAAGTTGATCCGCTTGAACTTGTCTTTACGCTCGAGCGTCAGTTGGATGACCTCAATGTCCATCAGCCACAGCCAACCGGGGATCACCATGAACGCAACGGTGAAGCAGAGCACGAAGAACGCGCGCGGCGGCACGGGTGAGAGCCACAGATACAGGAATGCGCAGAGCAGCGAGATCAGCAGACAGACGGTCACGTAGGCGTCCGTCCGCCACGCCAGGTTGATGTTCTTGACGACGAACTTCCAAGAACTCTGGGCCAAGCCCGGATAGAAATCGGCCGGGTCGGGACCGCGCATGGCCCGCTTCTGAGCCTTCTTGCCCTGACCTCCCTCCTCAGAACAATGGCCGCACTTGGGACACTCGGTGTCTTCCTCGTCTTGGTACTTCATGTCGAAGCCGCATTTGGCACAAATCCGGGCGTTCGTATCTTCTGCTTTGCGGAGGTCAAACGACGCGAGCGCGTCTTCCGAATCGGCGGGCTTCGTCGGCTTGGCCGCAGCCTTTTTCTTGATCTTGTCGCCGCTCCCTTTGCCCGGCACCTTCAGGCCCACGGAGCTGGAGTCTTCCTCGGGAACGGCGATCCGTTCCTCGCAATTCGGGCACTTCACGGCTTTGCCACGTGCGGCGTCGGGAACAGTCAACACTTTTTCGCAGCTCGTGCAGCGAACTTTGACGGGCATGGAGATTGCCTTCCACGAAGAGACGCCACGCCCTGCCGTCCTTGAA
>JAYVOX010000616.1:0-4003 GCA_043757695.1 Schlesneria sp. | reverse complement strand
CTTTCCACTTCGTGTTGCCTCAATTTGGCGGCGGTGTGCCGCAGATGACTGGAGGGTACGTCGGGGCTCGTCTCGGAATTTCGACGAACAGCCCGCAGGCTAAGGGAGAGGAAGTCCTCTCCGAACTGTTGATGCAAATCATTCATGGTGGATCAAGTCGATCGACGTGGGAGCATGTCGATGGTGAAGGGGGAACGATCGGTGCCGGTCGTGGACGGCTGATCGTGCGGCAGGACTATCAGGCTCACATTCAAATCCGAGCGCTACTGCAAGCAGTGGAAGAGTTCGTGGTGCGCGGGTCGAAAGCCAAGTCGCTGCTCGTCGCGCGGCCCGGCTATCCACACGAAGAAGACGCCGCGATTTTCAAGCGGCTGGCTGAGCCACAGGACATCAACGTCACCGACGCACCGCTCAATGAAACGCTCGCTCAATTGGCAAATGAGGGACGACTCCGACTCTGGATCGACGAGGAGTCTTTGACTTCCGACGGAATCAATCCAGATCAGACCGGCACTCTGGAACTGTCCGGCACGACACTCAACACCGTACTTCGCAGGTTGCTCGAACCCTTGGCTATGACCTGCGTGGTTGAAGAGGGAACGCTCGTCGTCACGACTCAAGTGAAGGCCGATGAGATGCTGTCCACGCGCATCTGCTTCACCGGCGACATCCCCGAAGCACACACGGCGTCTGACCTACTCACGGCCCTCCAAGAGGCAACCTCTGCGAAATGGGAAGAGACCGATGGCGAAGGGGGCGTGCAGTGGAAGGCCGTTCCCGAGTGGCTCGTCATCCGGCAGTCTCAGTCTTGTCATCGAGAGATCGCGGAGTTGTTCGACGATCTTCGTCAGGCTGCGGCTGCGCCCGGTGAAGCGGCTGCGCCCGAACTGGAGTTGCGGCTCTATCCTGTCACCGATGAGAGTGCCATCCCCGACTTGATCCGCTCGCTGCCACGCCTCATCGCGAACTGGGATGCCCAGGACGGTTTCATCGTGACGCTGGGCCGCAGCCTCGCGATCAAACAACCCGCCCGCGTGCATGACCGACTCGACGAACTCTTCTCGGCCCTCGACCAAGCCCACACCAAATTGAACCCACCGAAACGGGAACCAAAGGCCGAGCCGAAGCCCGTTCCCGCCCCCGTGGCCAAATAAAAAATGGTGGCCACGATTGACCGGAGAGTGTGCGTTCAACTTTTGAGGCAACCGGAGAGACGGCGTGACGACCCACTCCAATGAAGGTTTGCTGTACCTTCGCGATTACCCAAGGCACAGAAAGTGGATAAACCAATGCGTCGCCTGCCAGCGACTCGGACTTCATCCCGATTTACCTGATCGACATGTGGCCGCTAAGACTTTGCGAAGCTACTTCCGACCACTGTTGCTCGACGAGTTCGGACTCTGTGATCAATGTTCGCACGCCATGAATCGAGAGGCCCTCAGGGCTGAGCAAGGCTAGTTTCCCATGCCCGTTCACGATTGGACTCGAGTCGATGCTGGAACCTTTCATGCGTTTCACACGGCTTGGATCACGCATCTCAGTGAAGCATTGAACGGTGGCTTGTTGCCGTCCGGGTACTACGCGCTTCCAGAGCAGCACGCGGGGAGTCGGATTGCCGATGTGTTGACGTTGCATTCACCGAGAGTTGGAACCGCGACCACACCTCAGGAGAATGACGGTGGCGTGGCCGTGGCCGATGCTCCACCGAAAACACAGCGCAAGTTGATCGCTTCGACGGCGAGTCGTTCGTTGCAGCGAACGCTGGCGATTCGGCATGTCAGCGGTCATCACGTGATCGCACTGCTGGAGGTCGTCTCACCGGCCAACAAGGATCGTTTGGCTCACGTCGAAGAGTTCGTGAACAAGGTTGAGGCCGCGCTGCTGCATGATGTCCATGTGCTGGTCGTCGATTTGCTTCCGCCTGGGCGACACGATCCGCGCGGCATCCACGGTGCGATTTGGGAACGCTTCGATGAGGAGCCTGATGTCATTCCCCTCGGTCACACGCTGACTCTCGCTTCATACACGGCGGGACACCAGCCGGTGGCCTATGTCGAACATCTGGCGGTCGGTTCGGACCTGGCTGACATGCCACTGTTTCTCAATGCCGACCGTTACATCAACGTGCCGCTGGAGACGACCAATCAGGCGGCCTTTCGCGGGTTGCCGTCATTCTTGCGTGGTCGCCTCACGGTCCATGTTTAGCAGCCAGTTGAAAAATGGGTTATCGGGAGGGCGAGGCTCCCGCCGAGCCGCGAGAAACAAGCGAGATACTGATCAAGAACGGCTCGGCAGGAGCCTCGCCCTCTCTTTTTCAACGGGCTGTTAGCCGAGCGGCATGAAGAAACGTCCCTGTAGGATGGCACTCTTGCCCGTCCTACATCGCGTTACGACAATTCCTGCCGCTCGCCTTTGCCGGAGTCATGCTGATCGCCACCGCTGCTGAATCATCCGGCCGTTCTCGCTCTGGCATTCGGTTCGCTCTTCGCATCAGTTGGTTCGAGTGTTCCGTGCCTCGAAGGCTGATTGGGCGGCAGATATACTCCTGCCCGCCTTTGAGTTCCGGCGAATGCCGCCGAACGGAATGGGCACGGGTCGGAGACCTCTCACGTTTGCGAAGAAGGCAGCACTGCATGGCAACTCAACAACAAACTTTTCACGACAAGCTTCACGCGCTGGCCCGCAATTACTGGTGGTGCTGGCAACCGGAAGTGGTAGCGATCTTCCGTGATCTCGAGCCAGTTCGCTGGCGAGAACTCGATCACAACCCGGTCCTGTTGCTGGACGAGTTCACGCCCGAGGGACTGGAGCAACGGGGGCGCGAAGCGGTGCTGCATTCGCGCGTCAACTATGCCTATCGTCGTTGGCAGGAGTACATGACTTCCCAGCAAACGTGGGGCGACACGCACACCGGTTTGCTGGGGCACAACCCCGTTGCGTATTTCTCGGCGGAGTTCGGTATTCACGAATCGTTGCCGAATTACTCGGGCGGACTCGGCGTGTTGGCGGGCGATCATTTGAAGAGTGCTTCCGACTTGGGAGTGCCCCTCGTGGCAGTCGGCCTCTTCTATCAAGAGGGCTACTTCGTCCAGCAGATCGACGCGACGGGTTGGCAGCGCGAGGTCTATCCGTTCGTGCAGAACAAGCGGCTGGCGATCAAACCCGCGACATTACCATCGGGTGAGACCGTGATGGTGCAGGTTGAGACTCGCAACGGCCCGATCCATGCGCAGGTCTGGCAGGCGGACGTGGGTCGCATCAAGTTGTTCCTGCTCGATTGCAACGTTGAGCAGAACACGCCCGAAGACCGCAAGCTGACAGCACGGCTCTATGGCGGCGACCAGCGCATCCGCATTCGTCAGGAGCTGGTGCTGGGAGTCGGCGGTGCTCGCGCATTGACCGCGATGGGCTATCAGCCGAGTGCGATTCACATGAACGAAGGGCATTCGGCGTTCGCGCCGTTGGAGTTCATCCGCGCTCGCATGGTCGAAGACAATCTCTCGTTCGATGACGCGATGCAGAAGACGGTTTGGCACTGCTGCTTCACGACGCACACACCCGTTCCGGCCGGGCATGACCGGTTTGACTGGGGCTTGTTCGACGAGCATCTTGGACCAATCGCCGATCAGTTGGGGATCGGCGCGGGTGGTCTCGTCGGGCTGGGGCGTGTCGATCCGGCCAATGCCACGGAGTCATTCTGCATGACGGTGCTGGCATTCAAATGCAGTCGCACCGCGAACGCCGTTTCCAATCTGCACGGTGTCGTCAGCCGACGGATGTGGACGGGTCTCTGGCCGTGGCGCAGTGCTGAGGAAGCGCCGATCGGTCACATCACCAACGGCGTGCATGTGTCGAGTTGGCTCGCGCCGCAGATGAAGTTGCTGTATGACCGCGTGCTACCACTGGAATGGAACGTTCGCTCGGGTGAACCGGCCGTGTGGGCTGGGTTTGAGAACGTCACGCCGGGCGAATTGTGGGAGACGCATCAGGCGCTCAAGAACCG
>JAYVOX010000615.1:0-4008 GCA_043757695.1 Schlesneria sp. | reverse complement strand
GTCGCCACCCGTTACGAAAAAAACCTCGAAAACTTCGCCCGCTTCATCTGGCTCGCAACACTCATGGTCAACGTCCTCTGAATGTCCACACGCCCTAGCCTGATCGAAGCCGCGATTGATTCACTTTCCATTCAACAGACAGATTCGGTTAAGTCGGTTCCGTCACGATGACGAAACATCTGGGACGAAACCGAGAAAATCGAACGCGATCAAACATTTGTTTCTACTGGCGACAGTCGTCGTTTCACTGTGTATAAACTCGCATTTCAATAGGTTTGCCAGTCATGTCGATCTTTTCCGATCAAGCCTGCGGGGCTGACTGGACAGCCGTTTGGTCCGACGCAATACTACGCCCCGCTTTGAGCGGCCTCTGTGGCTGAACCAAGCGCTGGCGGTGGTTGTCTACGACGATCAATGGCGTTGTCTGTAGCAATTGCCGTGGGTGGAATGAGGGCGTATAGCTCAGTTGGCTAGAGCGCAGCTCTGATAAAGCTGAGGTCCGTGGTTCGAATCCACGTACGCCCAATTGTGGGCCGTCGAGTAACTCGGCGGCTCATTGAGTTCTAGGCTGTTTACCGTTTGTTGGTGCAAGAGTGGCTCAACGTCCATTGTTTGTTTAGTTTCTCGCGGCAGTAATTGACAAACGCAGTGGCGAGCAATGTCGGGGACGTAGCTCAACTGGGAGAGCGCTGGCTTTGCAAGCCTGAGGTTGCCGGTTCGATCCCGGTCGTCTCCACTCGAAAAGCCTTGCCCGCAAACACTGCGGGCAAGGCTGTTTTGCTTGGTTTCAGGCGGTTCTCGCTCGTCGTGCCACTAGTTCATCGCCATCGGCTGATGAGATGACAGCAAACGACACAGTTTGCCGGAGTTTTGTGCAACAACTGGTGCAACAAAACTGACAGGATGTCTGATGGAAGGCATCGCGTCTTGATTGTTCGTCCCGGTTGCTCTCATCGCGGCTCGTTCGGTCGATGGCGATGCGTTGAGGTCGAGTGACGGCAGCGAATCGAGTGCCCCGTGAACGTCGAGCAGAATCGGATCGGTGTAGACGTTCATTGTGAGGTCGATGGTCGAATGCCTCATCGCGGCTTGTGCGGTTCGCGGAGCAACCCCGTCTTTGCTCAACAGTGTTCCGAATGAGTGTCGCAATGCGTGAACGTCGATGGTTCGTCCCCGCTCGTCGGTCTTGTCGATGCCAGCCGCCAGCAAGTCGCGGTCGAGGATTCGCACCAGTCCGGCGGGAACCGTGAACAGCGGTCGCTTGCTGTCACAAGTGCCCCTGTCGTTGCGTAGGCGAAGCGTAGACGGCTTCGGCGTGTTGGACAGCCAATCCCTCAAGTCGTTCGCCAAGTCGGCCCGTAGAGGGATTGTCGAGCCTTGTCGGTTCTTTTCGTCGGCAGCTTGCAACACAACGAATGGCATCGGCCCGTCGAGTTCCAGTTGTCCCACCGCCAATGAGGCGAGTTCATTGCGGCGGAGTCCCGTCAGAACGAGCGTCTTGTAAATCAACGCCCGTTCCCGTCCGAGCCGTTCCAACTTCTCGACGAATTCGGGATTGTCGGCAAGTCGTTCCCGTGCCCGCTGAACCACGGCTTCCATCGTGTCGAGCGTCAGCGCGGCCTTCGTCCAGTTCGCTCGCTTTGGCGGGTTGCCGGTCGCTTCGGTCTTATCCTCATCCGGGCGCGTCGTCTTGCGCCCGTATTCGGCGAGCGGCCTCATCCTCGCCACTTGCAGCAACTTCACCAACTCGGCTTCGGTCATCGACCGGCGTTGTCGTCGCCTGTCGCTCTTCTCATCCGCCTTTGTGATCCGAGCCAGTGGGTTCAATGCCAGCCGTTCAGTTTGGATGCACCACTTGCAGAACCCGCGCACCGCTTGCAGGTATGTGTTACGGGTCCGTGCCGCCATCCCTTCGGCTTGTCGTTCGGTCAGCCAGCTTTCCAGCATTTCGGCGTCGATGTCGCGGAGGGTGCCGATCCCGCATCCGGCGAACAGGCGTTTCGCCTTCCGCTTCAAGTCGGCAACGTGATCGGCGGTCGCTCCCTTGGCTCGGACGTGATTCAGATACGCGGCGAAGTGATCAGCAATCGGCGTTGCCTGATGATCGGCCATCGCCGACTCACCCTTGCTCAACACCTCGCTTTTGACTAGTTCGGCCCGGCGTTCCAACTTGCCGAGTACCGACCGGGCGGCATCTTCATCGCGACAGCCGGTGGAGACTTTGCAAATCAGCCCATCACCATCGCGGAATTTCGCGACGTAGGTTCCCGCAGTCACCACGATCCGACCGGTTCCATCCTGCCCCTCCGTGACCGGAGCTGTTCGCGTTTTGCCCTTCGCGGGCTTCCAGCGTGCGAACCGCTCGCCACTCTTTGTGAAGAGTTCCGCCCCAGCGGGAAGCGGCTTGGTGTATGTTTCGCGGTAGACGGTTCCCATGTCATTTCCCCTTCCGCTTTTGAGTGACCTTTGTTGCGTTCTTGAATGTCGCGGGCCGCAGTTCCAACCGAAAGTAGGTGGCGATTGCGTCCGCCGAATCAAGATGAATCGAGGTCTCGCCCCGTGCGAACTTCATCAGTGATTGCCGCAAAACACCGGTTTCCTGTTCCAAGGTCAGGAACGGGATTCCGCTTTCGTTAATCGTGCGGCGCAACAGGTCGGTTATTGGTAAGGTGTTTGCCATAGTGTAACACACGTTACAGTCTGATAGGCTGGATGGCAATCTTCTCTCTTTTGCGTCACCCCTCAATGGGTGACGCCTTATGGTCCCTTCTGGGATGGGTGAAGTCCACTTCACCTGAAAATGACAGGAAACTGCACCTGTCAGGGTGAAGCCCACTTCACCCTTTGGCGGTCTGTTTGGCCCGCGGATCGAGCCGGTAAATCGACACCCCCCGGTTGAGTCCACCCCGACGTACCACGGATAACAGCCCTCGCTTTCCGAGTCGGTCCAATGCGGTCCGGACAGTCCGTTTGGATGCTCCGATCCGTCGTGCGATGTCGGTGGCACCCGTTTGCGCTGTGCCGTCCTTCGTGTCCCGCCACAAGACGAGCCATGTCAGAGCTTCAGACCGTGATAGGCCCGCCAGGGAAAAATCGACGAATGCATTCAGTTCGCCAAAACGATTGGACGTTAGCGCCGTCCGCTTCGGCTTCTCGCGCGGCTTGCCCCTCGTGGTGGAATCCGGTCGATGATTCATCGGTGGTAGTACCGAGCAACCGGGCAAGACTTGCCCATTCGTAGTTTCGTTGGTCATTGCTCGGACCTCCAGTCATCATCGGAAGCGGCATTAGTCCGACCCCACAGTTCCGTCAGCGCGGATTGCAATTCGCCCGGCGGTGCGGTTCGACCGAACAGATCGACAGAGTCGAGCGACGTGAAGCGTTGCAACGGCTTGTCGAATGTCATTCGCAGGTCGCGGCATTCGCCGTCGCGGCATTCGCCGTTGCGGCTCTTGAGATGTCGCAAGATGACTTCCCCGGCGGCTTCATCGTTCGGCGTGAGGATGAAGGCATCGTCGGCTCCGAACTCCAATTCGCTCGATTCTCGGAACGAAGCGAGCGACAGTCCCTCGCCCGAGTAGCTTGATCGGCCCGATTTGTCTTTCGTGCGTCCAACCGCCGACAGCACGATGACAGCCAACCCCGCATCGGCAAAGGCCCGCAGATGGTTCATCGTAGCATCGACCGAGCCGCGCTTGTCGCCGTGTTCGCCCGGCGGCTGGATTCGCTGGATGTAGTCCAGCACGATCAACCCCGCGTCGAACTCGTCCACCGTCGCGGCGATGTTGTCGAGATTGAAAGGCTGTCGCACGAATGCAAGCCGCTCGGCGATTTCCTCCAGCGTTGCCAAACCCGCGTCGATGCGTTCGGCATGTTGACAGCCGAGGCGACGATAACGGATCGTCGTGAGGTCCGGCGCAGTCTGAGAAAGCTGGCCGAGCAACTGAGTCACCGCGCCTGCCCCAACGTGATCCGATGTCTGCTGCGGAAGGCTGGCTATGGGTTGCG
>JAYVOX010000614.1:0-4015 GCA_043757695.1 Schlesneria sp. | reverse complement strand
GGCGAGCCGCACGCCGTCAGGCTGCGGGTTCTTAATCGCCGCAGGAAACCCGTGGCCTTACGGCACACGGCTCGCCTGAAACATCTCACTTTGGGCCGTGCGAAGTCTAGTTTGCCGGTAGCCGAAGTCGTGAGACTTCAATTGTTCCACGCCCCCGAAGTCTCACGACTTCGGCTACAGGACAGCCAGTCTTGCCGGTCGCCTAACTGGCGGTATCAATCTCACGGCACCCGGCTCACCTGATCCTGACAGTGATTGATTCGCCGTTCCTAAGTTTTGTTCGCCGTTCCGAAGTTGCCTTGAAGTGGCGGCCTTTCATCGAGCGGGATCGACCCGTGCAATCGGCAGCTTCGGAAGTTCGACCGGAGAGACAGGTTCGATTCGGAGTCGCGACGCCGACGGAATGCAAGTTTTTAACGCGGGCTTCGATGCGTGAAGGGGACTGGTCTCAACTGATCTGGAACGACGATCTCAACCGAGGGGCTGAATATGACAAGCGCCGTGTTGGAAGCGGGCACCGCCGTTAAGGCAAATCCACCGGAAGAGCTGCGGTCGCGGTTGCTGGCGAAGGGTGACAAACTGCAAATGGTTCCAGCAGTGGCCATGAAGGCTTTGGCAATGGCCAAGGATCCCGAATGCTCCATCGCGGAATTCGCGTCTGTGGTGGAACGCGACGTGAAGTTGGCAGCCGACATCCTGCGGATCACGAACAGTGCTTTCTATGGGGCGCGGCACCAAATACTGAATCTGCGTCAGGCGGTGGTGCGACTGGGGTTTGCGCACTGTCGTAACGTGATCTTGGCGGCCAGCCTCGGCAGCATGATGAAGCGGATGCCGCTCAGCGAAGCGTGGACGCAAACCGTGCTGTGGCGACATGCCGTGCTGACGGGGATCATCAGTGTGAAACTGAATCAGTCGCTCAAGCTGGGCTTCGATGGTGAAGAGTTCACGGCGGGGTTGATTCACGATGTGGGACGGTCCTTGGTGGGTGTGGTCGCACCGAATCACTTGAGCGCGGCCGATCCGCTCGACTTTGAAGAATCTCCCGAGATGCTGCTGCGTGAACGCGACATCCTGCGCACCGACCATTGCGAACTCGGGGCATGGTTTATGACTCATAGCAAGCTGCCTGAACCGCTCGTCGATGTCGTGCAATTCCATCACAATCCCTCGGGATCGAAAGAGAACTTCAAATTGGTGGCTCTCGTCGCAGTCGCGGATGACATGGCGAACTATCTGCAACGGAGCGACACGGCGGTTGGTTACGACCCCGAGTCGAACTTTGCGATTGATGATCTGTTCGGCAACAACCTGAACGTTCGCAGGCAGTTCGTGACCGAGGCGGTGGACATGATGGAACTGATCAGCCGTGAAGCCAATTCGACGAACCAGCCATTCAGTCTCTCCTGAACGTTCCTCCCGTTCAGCCTGAAGAGTGAACCACGACAACCTGTTGAACAAATCCTTCGCTGGCCAAGAGACGGCAATCTTTTGGTGCAGTGTTGCAGGGGCCAATTCATGACCAAGCGGATCAAGGTGTTAGTTGCGGACCACTCCGCCGTGATTCGACGGCTGGTCGCGGAAGCGCTGCATGCCGATCCCGAGTTCGAGGTTTATGCGGCCACGGACTGCCAGGATGCGATCGCGCAGATTCCGCAGGTCCGACCGGATGTCGTGTTGCTCGATCTGGAGATTCCCGCCGAGGTCGGTGTCGACATCGTCCATGCGGTGCGAAGCTGCAACCGCGAATTGCCGATCCTCGTCCTGTGCCGTTCATCGGAAGCCAACGGCGACCGCTTGTTCAAGGCAATGGCTCAGGGAGCCGGTGACTACTTGGCGAAGTCCATTCGGATCGGACACGTCGATGCGGCCGTGGAGTATTTCCGTCGTCACCTGCCTCCCAAGATCAGGTTGTTAACGCAACCGCAGATCGCGTCCTCGGCAGCGACTCCAAGTCGTGCAGTAGTCGAAGCGAGAGCTGCGACGCAGGCGATCGAAATCGTGGTTGTCGGTATGTCGAGTGGGCGCTGGAACGAACTGGCAACGTTCTTTAGCCAGCTTCCCGACGATTTGTCGGTGCCTGTTTTGGTGGCTCACCATATGACTCCCGCATTGACGCAGCTCATCGTCCAACGACTCGAATCGGTCTGTGCACTGCCGGTTGCAGTCGCGGTGCCGGGCAACACGTTGGCACCGGGCCAAGTTTGGCTGGCTCCGGGTGGACAGGCTCTCAGCATCAACAACATTGCAGGTGTGAATTGCCTCGCCACGAGTCTCGACACGTCCGTGAACGCCGATCCATCTTTAATCGACATGCTGTTTCGCTCGGCAGCCCGACACTATCGCAACGCCGTTGTGGGAGTCGTGGTGACCGGTTCGAGTGAAGACGGCCGCAACGGTTGCCGACTGATACTCGAAGCCGGGGGACAGGTTCTCGTTCAAGACCGTGTTGGCGCTGCGGAGTTTCTTCCCGCCAAATTTGCGAGTGCGGCGAATGCTCCACAACACTTCCGATCGATGGAAGCCATCGCACACGAAGCCGTGCGACTGACGCATGTCGGACGTACCGAACACGAGTCGGTTTTGACCTGAGTCAAATTCTGAGACCAGTTCTTAACCCTGGCAGTTTCCTTTCTCCGTCGTCAGCGTCCAGTGAGATCATGATGAGATTCGCCCTTGAAATGCTGTCGCAAATCACGCTGGAAGTGTGCGGCTCGATCCTCGGTTTGGAACGAGTTCGTGTCTCGGTTCAGCCCGAAGTCGATCCGGATGTCGAGTGCCTCGAAGGGCGGATTCGAATCACCGGTGAGTGGGATCTCGAACTGAGGATTGTCTGTCCGAAACCGGCCGCCAGTCTGCTCGCCGCAGAAATGTTCAATATGTCCGCGTCGGAAGTCACGGAGTCCGACGTGAAGGATGCGTTCAGCGAAGCAGTCAACGTCATCGGCAGCAACGTCAAGAGTGTCCTCGGTGGCCAATGCCGTCTGTCGTTCCCGCGCATCCGCACGACGTACTGCGATCGCGAACTCGATGGTGCCGAAGAGGTCTGCGCCTTCGAGGGCGATGTCCTCACCGTTCATCTCGCCGACGCGACCACTCCCGTGGCAGCCGTGTGTTGAGAGCCGCAGTCTTCCGCCGCGTGCGACTGCGAGTCATCACGCGCGAAGAGAAGCACGATGCCGGACGGGCCAGCGTGCCCAACCGGCGAGTACATTTCGTCCGGTCGCGCGCCTAAACTCGCCTCGACATCCGGGACACCGATTGAGGGAGTCATTTGAATCATGCGATTGGGAATTTACGGCGGGACGTTTGATCCAATCCATTACGGTCATCTCGCGCTGGCGGAGCAGTGCCGCGAACAATGCCAATTGGATGAAGTCTGGTTCGTTCCGGCCGCTCAACCACCGCACAAACTCGACGCCACAATTTCACCGGCGCAGGCCCGGTGTGAGATGATCGATTTCGCCATCGCGGGGCACTTGCAGTTCAAGCTGAGCCGCCTGGAGTTGGAACGCCCCGGCCCTTCATTCACCGTCACCACGTTGGAACAACTCCACGCGGAGGACGCTTCCAGGGAGTTGTTCCTGTTGATCGGAGCCGACTCGTTACACGACATGCCGTACTGGCGCGAACCGCAGCGCATCCTCGAACTCGCCACGGTGGTGGCCGTCAATCGTGGTGAGGCCCCGTTGCCCGAGCGATCCGTGCTGGAGAGCCAACTCGGCCCGGCCGTCGATCGCATTCGCCTCGTGCAGATGCCGGGTCTCGATCTGGCCGCGAGCGATCTACGCCGACGAGTCTCGGCTGGCCTGAGCATTCGCTATCTCGTGCCGCGCGCCGTGGAGACCTACATCGTCCAACGGCGGCTGTATCGGTAGGCCACGCGAGGTTGTCGCACTAAGGACTCGCGCAGGAATAACAGCCTGTTGAAAAATCGTAGGATGGACGCCTCGTCCGTCCTTTTCCAATTGCTTTTCGCTCGGACGAGGCGTCCAAGCTACGTTTTTCAACAGGC
>JAYVOX010000613.1:0-4017 GCA_043757695.1 Schlesneria sp. | reverse complement strand
CCACGTCGGCCGATTGATGCGACACGTACAGGATTACTCGCCCCGCATGTTGTGGCGGGCGTGAGTAACGCGGGGTGTTGTCGAGTCGCGTGGCGATCGCTCGCACATGCGGTTCGGATTCGACCGCGTAGGACGTGGCCGATTTCGTCGGGTACTGCCTGCCGCCGATCACGCGCAGGATGTGTGCGTCGGGTGGAGTGGCGGGACGAGGCGGAATCAAAGCTGCCACGCGCTGTCGGATGGTGGCCGCGTCGATTTCGCCGCGCTGGGCAGTCAGCTCGCGCGACGCAGCCTGTGTGAATGACATCACCGTCTTTGAGCCAAGCGGTTCGACCTGGCCCTTGGGTGTACACCACAGCGTCTCGTCCTTCTCGATGACGATCTCTGGTTCGGTGCTTCCCTGTGCGATGCGAGTCTGCTCGTTGAAGAAGCCGTACATCGCTTCGCGGTTCGACTGCGTGTAGCCATGTTCGTTGGGGCCGATGAAGAGTCGCAGGTTCTGCTCGGCTCCCAGCAATCGCCACAAAGGCCGCAGCCGTTCGTAGGTCTCGATCGAACCGCGCACGTCGAAGAAGTCTTTCTCGGCCGCGATGATGACCACCGGTTTGGGAGCCATCGCCGACAGGAAGTCGCCCTGCTCCAGTCCGTGCTTCAGCGCGAGAGGCGGCATCTGTTCGGTGTCGGTCGGCAGTTCGTTGTCGAAGTTGCGGCGAAACGTCGTCACGGCGCAGCTTGGCGCGGCCATCGTCCAGCGCGGCTCAACACCACACAGCCACATCGTCATCGTGCCGCCGCCCGAGTTTCCCGTGAGCCCCACCTGTTTCGGATCGACCTCCTCGCGCGTCAGCAAATAGTCGAGCGCACGGATGCCATCCCAGGCTCGCCACGAACCGAAGAACTCGCCGGTCAGGAACTGCTGGTTGCCGCACAGCAGATGTTCGCCCACGCCCGCTCCGACTTCGGACTTCGCATGATCGTCATCGAGATATTGAAAGCGTTCGCCCTGCCCGATCGGGTCGAAGATCAGCACGACATAGCCCTGCCGCGCGAGGCCCTGCGCGAACGACTGATACGCCTCCGCCGCCTTCCCATTCACCGAGTGCCCACACGACCCAACGACGCCCGGCAACGGGAACGTCCTCCCCTTGGGAACGTACAGATTCGCCGTGACGAGAAAGCCGGGGCGACTCTCGAAGATCACCTTCTCGACCTTGTACGCATCGCGTTCAACGACACCGGTCACACGCGGCTTGAGCGGCGTCTTCTTGGGAAACGGCCCGAAGCAGTCGGCGATCAGCGACCTCACCCGTTTCACGTGCGTCTCGGCCTCCTCTTTCGTCTTGAGTGCCGCCAACCGCGCGATGCTGCGCGCTTCCGACTGGGCCACCTTCGCCCCCAGGTACTCCTGCATCATCCGCGGAAAACGATTGAGCGGCGCGAGAGCCTTCTCCGCCGCACCCCCTTGTTGAGCGAAGAGCCGCTCGGCCCAAACGGCTCCTGCGAATCCGGCCGCCGAACCATGAAGGAACTCACGCCGCGAACAGTCTCGCTGTCGGGACAATGACAGGAAATCCATCCGTGAGTGAAACAGGGGATGGTTCATGGTGTTTATCCGTGAGGGGCAAACTCGATCGCGTCGCGTTGGTTCGATCAGCCGGTATACTGTCGCCACGATTCGCAAATCGCCACTCCATGAGAACAGCAACATGCCGTCACCCTTCCCAGGAATGGACCCCTATCTCGAAGTCCCCCGCTTCTTCGCGGACTTTCATGATTCGATGATCGTCTACATGAAGGCGGCATTGCAGCGCGGACTGCCTCAAAACTACTTCGCCCAGTCGAACGAGCGGATTTGGGTTGAGGCTTCCGAGCGGCATGTCGTGCCCGATGTCAGCGTCTCAAAAACCGTGGCCCGGCGGCGGCGAACGGACGACGGTGGCGTGGCCGTGATGGAACCCGAGTCCGATACGGCGGTCCTTGTGGAATTCAACTACGACTACGACCTGGAAGAGGAACGTGAAATCTTTTTGGACATCTTCGAGATCAGCGGCTCAGATCGGGAGTTGGTCACGTCGATTGAAATTCTCAGCCCGACGAACAAGACGCCCGGGCGAGACGGGCGAGGACTCTATCGGGCCAAACAGCGCGAGATGCACGAGGCCAACGTGCATCTGATCGAGATCGACCTGCTGCGCGGCGGGACGCACTCGACATCGGTGCCGCGCGAATTGATCGAACAACAATTCGGGCCGTTCGACTATCACGTCTGCCTGCACCGCTGTGACGACTCGCGCCGCTATCGCCTCTATCCGTTCGGCCTGCGCGACTCGCTGCCGGAGATTCTGGTCCCGCTCAAACCGAAAGACGGGTACGTCACGCTCAATCTGCAAACGGTCTTCGCTCACTGCTACGACGAGTGCGGCTATGCCAAGGCGATCTCCTACGGTCGCGATCCGCTCTCGCCACCGCTCACCGCCGAACAGGCCGAGTGGGCTGCGTCCGTCTGTGGTGCATCGTTCATTTGACGCTGGCCTGCTCGAACAGCTTGGCCGCTCGTTCGCGATGCAGCTTCACCAATCGAGCGGCATCTTCATCGAGCAGGTAGCCGGTCTGCTTCAACTTGTCGGCGGCGGTGGTGAGTTGGCGAACGTATTCGTCGAGCGAGACGTATCGCTCTTGGACCGACTGTCGCGGGTCGCCGGTTCGTTCGCGGTCGGTCTTCGACACCGGGAACGGAATGTATGATCCGGTCAGGCTGACGAGTTGGCCTTCGGCTCCGACCTCGGCCTTGCGCAGGTTCCAGCCGGTATACGTGGCCGTCGGGACGGCGACCTCGACCGGCAGCAGACAGCCAAGTTCGTTGCCGTCGGCTCCGCAGCGCGGGGCCAGCACACGGTAATCGCCTCGCAATCGCGGCGGCTGGAAGTCGATGATCCGCTCGGTTTCCCAGCGCGGTCCGAAATCGAGCAGGCTTGGTTGCTGAATGATTTCGGGATAGGTGACGCCGGGGATGTTCGGGAAGCCAGTCCCCGCGTGACGCCAATCGACGAGAGTCCCCTCCGCAATGAGCGGCACCACACTGGCCGGCGGCTCGGTCCCGTCGCTCGCCCACTTGTCGAGAGCCAGAAGCAGCGAACGCAGGAACGGCTTGTAGTCGGCCGGGTTGGTCAGGTTCTGCCCGTTCCCCGCTGACGGCGGAAAGCCGCTCGGTCCGTGTTGAGTTCCGCCGAAGGTGTAGAAGCGAACGTGAGCGAGTTGCGCGGACGAGTCTTCTCTGGTCCCCTCGCCCCGGCTTTGCGGGGAGAGGGTTAGGGTGAGGGGCTCTTCTTGCCCTGTCCCCTCGCCTCTCGCCTCGGACACCGCTGCTTCGGTGGCCAAGTGCGGGTGAGGGGGGCTTAATTGGACTCCTGCTTTTGACTTTGTTCCCTCCCCTGGATGGGGAGGGTTAGGGAGGGGTGATGATTGATTCGACGGTGTCTCACGCACTTCGGCCCCCCACCCCGACCCACCCCGCCGAGGGGAGGGAGGAAGCGAAGAGTCGCGCGTTCCCAGCGGGTCGGTGTGGACCAGCGAGCCACTTCTCGTCCAGTACTCGGCCGTCGATTGAGTGTGCATCACCAGCGGAGCGGTCTTCGTGGCGAGGGCCTTCCTCAAAATTCCGTCTTCTCGACCGGAGATCGGATCGAGTTGGACCTCGTAGGCGAACGGAAAGCGATCGGGCGGGTAGTCGTGATGATCGTGCTGGTTCGAGTGTCGAGTCGGCTGAGCGAACCGGTGATTGAACGAACCGAGGCCGCCTCCCGCGACGTGCGGGATCAACCCGTCGAAGACTTTTTTCCCGAGTTCGTCCTCGTTGAAGCCGGTGTGCAGGAACTCGCGCAGAAACCTTCCGCTTTGAGAAACGCCGAAGCCATGCGCGCGACGAATGATCGGTTGGCCGTTTTTCGTCAGCGGGTTGCCGTCCCCCGAGCCAGCCTTGATCGCGGCAATCAGGTCGCGCAATGAGGCGAAGCCAAC
>JAYVOX010000612.1:0-4031 GCA_043757695.1 Schlesneria sp. | reverse complement strand
ACCGAGGTTTATCCCATCAGTACGCGCGACCTCGAATCGCACTATCTGGCGGGAGGCAACGTTCCGAACGTCATTCGAGCACTGGTGGCGGCTCATCGCGCCAACATTGATCTCGACTGGCAGACGGCTCAAGCCATCGATCTTGCCGGACGCGACATCCTCGAAGCGGTTCGCACCAGTGTTTATCCCAAGGTCATCAACTGCCCCGATCCCAAAAAAGGTTCGGGAACGCTCGATGCCGTTGCCGCTGATGGCATCCTGCTGAAGGCCAGTGCCCGTGTGACGGTTCGCACCAACCTGCATCAACTGATCGGCGGTGCCACGGAGGAGACGATCATCGCCCGCGTCGGTCAGGGAATCGTGCAGGCGATCGGTTCGACGGCCTCTTACAAGATGGTGCTGGAGAATCCCGAGATGATCTCGCAGACGGTGCTCAATCAAGGCTTGGAAGCTCAGACCGCGTTCGAGATCGTGTCGATCGACATCGCGGACGTGGATGTGGGAGAGAACATCGGTGCCCGGTTGTCGGCCGATCAAGCGGAGGCCGACATGCGTGTCGCTCAAGCCAAGGCCGAACAGCGGCGTGCGGACTTCACGGCGCGTGAGCAAGAAATGGTGGCACTCGTTCAGAAGAATCGGGCTGAGGTCGTGTTGGCGGAAGCTTCGGTGCCGATGGCCATCGCTGAAGCGTTCCGCAACCGATCACTGGGCCTGATGGATTACTACGAACTCAAGAACGTTCAAGCCGATACTCAGATGCGGGCCACGATCGCCGGGACTGGCAAGTGATCTTGCGATGTCCGCGCCCCAAGCTACCCGAAGCGTGAGCGAGGGAGTGCCGTTCTGTGGAATTGAACGCCCGCCCCCTCATTCGAGAGCCTCACAAACTGCACGCCAGCCGACCCGTAATTGCGAACCCGTAGTACGAACGTAATCGGTCAGTTCACTCAGGAACAACTCATGCCTCACTGGATGCCCGACCCGCTGCTGGCCTTCGTTCCGGTACTGGCTGCCCTCCAGCTCGGCCAGATATTCGCACTCATCGTTTTTACGATCTCGGTCGTCAGTTGGATCGTAAACCTTGTGCGAGGGAATCAGCCGAACGGAGAGCCTCGCCCGCGAAACCGTCCGCAAGATCCGGCTCAGAGTGAACTGGAAAAATTCCTGCAAGAGGTCGTGGGAGGGAAAGGAAAGCCGGGACAGAATCGCCCCGCGCCACCCGCCGTTCCGCAACAGCAGTCGTCTCGATCCGGCAACAACAAGAAGGGTGGCAAGCCCAAGTCGCAACAACCGCGTCCCGCCAAACCAGAGGCCAGTTCGCCAAGGCCCGGTGAACGACTCGCTCAGTCCGGACTGCCAATGTCCGGGCTGGGCGACGGAGTTCGTTCGCACCACCTGCAAACGTCGATGGAGCCGAATCGGATCGATGCCGCCGTGCAACGCGACATTGACGGAGCGGTCCTCCAAGATTTGGGAGCGGATCGGTCGCGCGAGACCGGCCAGCGAACGAGCACGCCGCACCCGCTGATCGCGGCGTTGCGCAATCCGCAGGGAGCCCGTCAGGCGATTCTGTTGAACGAAGTGCTGAGTAAGCCCAAAGCCTTGCGCTAGCAATCTGTTGAAGAACTGTAGGATGGACGCCTCGTCCGTCCGTTTCCCGTTGAATTTCGCTCGGACGAGGCGTCCAAGCTACGTTTTTTCAACAGACGGTCAGGCTGGCTCCGCGAGTTGCCGACGGCCCTCGCCTGACCCAGACGGTCTCATCGACGGCTAAGTAGGGTCCATGTCCGAAGTCGAAACGTCCATTTTGTTGTTCGCAGGCCGGTTCTCCGTTCGAGGGAGTTGTGCGTACACGCTGCGATTGGCGGAGCATCTGCCGCAATGTGGTCTGCGCACGGTTGTCGTTTGTCCCGACGCTCGTATGGTCGATCGCGACCGTCAGACGGAACTGCATATTCGCGAGTTCCCCAAACTGCATTGGCCGATCTGGGGCGCGGTGGTTCGACGGCTGATGCTGCGACAGTTTCAAGTCGATCCTCCCGACTTGATTCACGTGCAGTCGCGTTCGGCTTTGGCACAAGCGACGTGGTTCGCGCGGCGATTGCAACGGCCCTTCGTGCTGACCGTGCATGACTATCTGCAACCGTATGAACGGCTGTCACTCGATCGTCGCTGGTGTCGCCGCATCATTGCGGTGAGCGACTCGGTGAAGTCGGACCTGCTCCTGCGCACCGGTGTCCCCGCCGATCTGGTCACGGTCATCCAGAGTGGCGTCGATCGAGCAACCTCGACGGCATCGGCGGAAGTCTTTCAGAGCGGTCGCGTGCCGGTTGTCGGCACGGCGGGGCCGCTGGAAGCGGTGAAGGGCTTCCCGTTCTTTCTCGGTGCCGCTGCGCGCGTCCTCTCGACGGGACGCGAGGTCGAGTTCGTCATCGCGGGAGCTGGCCCGGAAGAGTCCAACTTGAGGCGACTCGCGCGCGAGTTGAGAATCAATCAGCACGTGACCTTTGTCCCGAACGTCCTCGATTTCGACGATGCCCTCGCCGCGATGGATGTCTTCGTCCTGCCGTCGTTGCAGCAGGGAATCGGGACGATCATGCTCGACGCGATGGCCCTCGGTCGTCCGGTGATCGCGACGAAAGTCGGTGGCGTTTATCACGCCGTGCGCGATCGTGAAACGGGGCTGCTCGTCCCGCCCTCGAATAGCGAATCGCTGGCCGAGCGGATCGTCGAACTGCTCGACAATCCGGCTCAAGCGCGCGCCATCGGTCACGCCGCGCGAGAAGCTGTGGCCCGCGACTTCGGCGTCGAACGGATGATTGAGCAAACGGCCGCGCTCTACGACGAAGTTCTCGGACAGCCCGCGCTGGTGTGAAATCGGCGGTTGTCCAGCGCGTCGTTCAATCAACCAAAGGCCAACGATTACGCGAACTCGGGCTGTAGCTACGGTCGCCAGACCGTGGGTAAACGGGCCAATTCGCAATCCCCACGCTCTTGGCGAGCGTGGCTACGATCTAAATGGGCCAACGCCAGCGGTTACGCGAACTCGGGCTGTCGGCAGTTGAGCTGATCCTTCAGCCGAGTGACGATGCTCGAGTGCATCTGGCTGACGCGCGATTCGGACAGACCCAGCGTCGAACCGATCTCTTTCATCGTCAACTCTTCGTAGTAGTAGAGGATGATGATGAGGCGTTCATTGCGGTTAAGGCCCTTCGTGACGAGCCGCATCAGATCGCGTTTCTGAATGCTGAACGTCGGGTCTTCGCCCTTGGTGTCCTCGATGATGTCGATCTCGCGGACATCCTTATAGCTGTCGGTCTCGTACCATTTCTTGTTGAGGCTCACGAGGTTTACCGCGCTCGCCTCGGACTTCATCTTCTCGAATTCCTCGACGGGAATAGCGAGTTTTTTGGCGATTTCGGTGTCGGCTGGCGGGCGACCGAGTTCCGCTTCGGCTTCCTTGCGAGCGGCTTCCAGCTTGCTGGCCTTGCTGCGCACGAGACGCGGCACCCAGTCCATCGTGCGTAGCTCGTCGAGCATCGCACCGCGAATGCGGGGGACGCAGTAGGTCTCGAACTTCACGCCGCGTTCGAGATCGAAAGCTTCGATCGCGTCGATCAGACCGAACACGCCCGCCGAGATCAGGTCGTTCAAGTCCACGCCATCGGGGAGTTTGGACCAGACTCGTTCCGCGTTGTAGCGGACCAACGGCAAGAAGCGTTCGATGAGCACGTTCCGTAAGTCTTGGTTCGATTGATCTCGTTTGAAGTCGGCCCAGACCTGAGCGATGTCGAGTTCGGATACCTTCGTGACCATCAATCCCTCCATGGACTCATACGTGTTTCACTGCGAGTCGTCTCGAATGATTGTCACGCGATAATTGTGTCAGTACTTCCGAGCAAACTCACCGTCATAGTGAGCTGCATTCACGGGTCGCTGCATTGAGGATTGGGTATTCGACCTGTCGCGGCGAACGCTTGGCTCCACAGATGACCGCTCAGCCAACCGAGACCGTACATCACGATCAAGGC
>JAYVOX010000611.1:0-4037 GCA_043757695.1 Schlesneria sp. | reverse complement strand
CGTTCGCAGCCAGCCCGACTTCGCGCAGTCGTTCGAGGACGATCTCGCGAATCTCCGGCTCCTTGAGGTCCGTGTTCTCGCGCAGTCCGAAGCAGATGTTCTCGTAAACGTTCATGCTGTCGAAGAGCGCCGCTCCCTGAAACAGATAGCCGTACCGCAGCCGATCGCGTCGCAACTCCTGCAACGAACGGCCTCGCACCGGACGCCCATTCCACAGGACCTCGCCTTGAGTCGGATCGAGCAACCCCGCGAGTAACTTCGTCGTGACACTCTTGCCACACCCACTCTCCCCGATCAGGACCAACGTCTCACCGCGCCGAACTTCTACAGTCACCTCGCGCAGCACCTCCTGCGATCCAAAACGGTGGCTAATCCGCCGCAGTTCGAGAACCGGAGCATCAGCAGGTTGAGCAGAAAGGGGAGTTGTTTGCATGGTCTCACACCACCGTGAAGCCGAACGCCCACAGCAGTCGGTACAGGTTGTTCAGGGCAATCGACAACAGCAGGTCCAACACCAGGATCGCAATGAACGAGAAGACGAACGAGTCGGTCGCGGCACGGCCCACCCCTTCGGCACCGGTTCCGCAATGAAAGCCCCGATGGCAGGCGATCACCGCGATGGCCGCTCCAAAAAACAAACTCTTCGAGACTCCCGCCACCACGTCATACGCGGAGATGAACTGCTGCGAGTAGAGCCAGAAAAAGTGGTCGCTCACGCCCAACACCTGCACGCTGATGAACCAACCACCAAACATCCCCACTCCATCGGCAACCAGCGTCAAGGCGGGGATCAGCAGGAAGCAGGCGAGGAACCGAGGGACCACCAAATATGTCAGCGGATCGGCACCGAGCGCCTTCAATGCGTCAATCTGTTCGGTGACACGCATCGTCCCGATCTCAGCCGCCATCGCGCTGCCAACTCGCCCTGCCAACATCGTCGCGGCCAGCACCGGACCAAGCTCGCGCACCAGCGACACATTGATGATCGAACCGATTCGGCTCTCCAACCGGAACATCCTCAGCGTGTCATACGACTGCACGGCAAGGACCATCCCGATGAACAGCCCGGTCACAACAATGACCGGCACGCTCTGCACACCAATCTCATACATCACCGGCCACAACACGCGGGCCCGCGGCCAGCGGACCAGCATCCCCACCAACATTCGCAGAAAGAATGTGACGAGATCACCGATCGCTTCCACGAACTGAACCGCCACTCGACCCAGCGTGTGGATCGGCGTCGGATCGGCGGCGGTGGTGGCAGAAAGAGTGGACATCGAGACCTCAACGCAAGACTGTCAAAAACGAGACGTTCGAGCGGCGATCCAATAGCCGATTCCGCCGATCCCGGCGAGATCAGTTCGGTCTGCGTCAGTGCAGTCGCCAATCGGGCGGTCAGATTTGTCCCCTCTCCCGCCCGTCCTCGGGGGGAGAGGGTTAGGGTGAGGGGGATTCGTGGGGAGCCTGACGCACGGAGATCAATGCGACCGCGTTCCGTCCTCATGAATCGCGTTTCGCTTCTGATGACTTTCGACAGATTGGCCCCCTCACCCTCGCCCTCTCCCCCGAAGACGGGGGCGAGGGGACCGGAAAATGACCGCCAATGAGCGACTGCACGCACTCGTGTCAGGTCCATCGCTGACGGTCGACTGTCAGCAGCGACGATTGCTAAACTCCCTCGCGTTGTTTGCCGCTGTTTCGTGAACTTGGAAAGAAACGGGTTCGCCCACCATCAACCCAGGAGTTTGCCTCAATGACTCGACTCGTTTGTCTGACCGGATTCATGACGTGTGGTTTGATGTGGACCGCTTTCGCGGGAGGTGCCTCTGCCGAGGATAAGCCTCTACCGACCGACGCCGAGAAGGCCGCGATGGCCGAGGTTCGCAAATCGGGCGGTCAGGTGATGGAGTTGGCACAGAACGACGCTCGGCTCGATGTGGCCTTTCATCTGGCGGACGGCAAGATTGAGGATGCTCAACTCGCGCCACTCAAGAGCCTGCCGAAGTTGGCTCAACTGAATGTGCGCGGCAAAGACATCACCGACGCCGGACTGGTCCACATCAAGGATGCCAAAGCTCTGGTCCGACTCCATCTCGAACGGACGAAGGTCACAGACGCGGGCCTCGAACAATTGAAGGGTCTCGAAAACTTGGAGTACCTCAACCTGTACGGCACCACCGTCACCGATGCGGGACTAAAGCAACTCGAAGGCTTGAAGAAGCTTAAACGCCTCTATCTGTGGCAAGCACCCGTCACCGATGCGGGCGTCGCGGCGCTCAAAGCCGCCATCCCCGAAATTCAAATCATCCGCGGCGTCGAATCTCCAAAGGCCGCCGAAGTGAAGCCGGAAGAAAAGAAGCCCGAAGAAAAGAAGTAGCCGCCTCGCCGAGCGATCCATGTCGTTTGCCTGAACGAGCGAGCCTGAAACTTCTCCGAGTAGAGCGATATCAGCCCGCTCCTGATTTCATGGGCAAGTCGTACGCTGCTGACTTGGGTAGGCGGAGACCACCCTCCAAAGTTCCGTGCCGTTCTCCAAAGAGCCAAACCGTGTTGTCGTTGCCGCTTCTGCCACCAAGTTCGTGCGACGGCTGCGGCTTGTGCTGTGAGGGGATTGGTTCGCCGGTCGTGCTCTATGCGTCGCGGCCGGGTTTGGGGACACCGCATCCGTATCGGCCGGTCGAGTTGCCGCCGGAGTTGATCGAGGAGATCGACTGCCATTTCTCCGGACTGACGCGCGGCCAAGAGCCGCTCGACCGTTGCCTCTGGTTCGACCCATCCAAACGCCAGTGCCGCCACTACGAACTGCGACCGCAGATTTGTCGCGACTACGAACTGGGTGGCCCGGGGTGCGTCGGCCGTCGGATCGAAGCCCTGCAAAACGGCGAAGCCTTCCCCGCGCGAGCCACCTTGGATGCAACGACGCCTGACGGCGGATAGAGTGCGCGAGACATCCAAGTTGCTGCTCAGCCGCAACGCTCGAACGATTATTCCAACGCACCGTCCCACGCGTCACGACACCGCTGGCTCACCCAATTCTTTCCGCTTCATCCGTGCTCCGGCCCTGCATCCGTGCGGTTCACTCGTCTTGAAGAGACCGCACGGATGCAGAGCCGGGGCACGGATGAAGCAGGTCGAAACTCGGCTCACCTCGTTTTGACGTTTGTCGGAAACGTCATCGGTATGACCTCCCTTGGAAGCCCGCTCCCCTCTCGAAAGCGATTGCCATGACTGACGCCACTTCCCCGCCGCGCGGGTTGCCGCTCCACACCAAGATTCTGATCGGCCTGATCGTCGGTGTTGTGTTGGGATTGATCGCTCATTCCATCGGTGCGTGTGAGAAGGGGGCGGAGGGAGACGGCGACTCGAACGGTGTCTTCGATTGGCTCGACACGACCATCTATTGGGCGGAGCCGGTCGGAAAAGTTTTCCTCCGGCTGATGTTCATGGTTGTCGTGCCGATGGTCTTCTCGGCTCTGTCGCTCGCAGTCGTTGAGATCGGTGATCTCAAGAAGCTCGGACGAATGGGACTGAAGACACTCGGCTTCACCGCGATTCTTTCGACGGCCGCCGTGTTGATCGGTGTCGGGCTGGTGAATGCCCTGAAGCCGGGGCACTCGATCGGTGAGGCTCAACGCCAGAAGTTGCTCGATCAATACGCGCGCGGTGCCTCCGACAAAGTGGACAAGGCGAAGCAGGCCAAGCCGGTGCGAGACACGCTTGTCGATCTTCTGCCCGAGAACCCGCTGCAAGAAATGGTCGGTGCCGTCGATGGCAGCTCGAAGGGGAACGGCATGTTGGCGGTGATGGTCTTCGCGCTGGTCTGTGGCATCGCGATCTCGACGAACCCCGGTGACACCAAAGCCTTCGTCGGTTGGCTCGAAGGTCTCTACGCGATCTCGATGGCGGTGATCGGCTTCGCGATGAAGCTGGCTCCCGTGGGAGCGGGTTGTCTGGTCTTCGCTCTCTCTGCACAACTCGGCTTCGACATCCTGAAGACACTGTTCTGGTTCGTCCTCACGGCGCTGCTGGGTCTG
>JAYVOX010000610.1:0-4040 GCA_043757695.1 Schlesneria sp. | reverse complement strand
GCCTCGCGCGGAGCAGAGATCGGCGTCGAGTACGGCGAAGCGTTCACACAACATCGCGGCCATCCGTACCCCCACGACAATGTGTTGAAGCAGTTGCTGAAGAAGGGGTCCGAAATCACTTTCGGATCTGCGAGCCCTGTTCCCTCCCCTTGAGGGGGAGGGTTAGGGAGGGGTGATGATTTCGGAAACAGCGCCGGATTGCACATCGTCCCCCCTCCCCGGCCCTCCCCACCGAGGGGAGGGAGGTAGACGCAAATCGAGTTGTGATTTCCAGACTGTTCCTGAGTTGCCGCGGCCGTTTTGGAGAGAGAGAAGAAATCTCGTGTTGCGACCGACCAACGACCAACGATCAGCTCAAGAACGCCGTCCGAGATGGCAGCGGTTGGTCGGTTCGTTCGCGTTTTCAACGGCGCTGCATCTGATCTTCATCGGACTGGCCGCGCTGCTCTTAATCGGGCACGTTCGTCCGCCAGCACCGAGTTCGTTCGACAACATTTGGTTGGACGGGCCAACTCAAGAGTTTGACATCGAGGTTCCCGCTCCTCCTCTGAGTCCCGAACCTCCTGCCGAGGGAGTTTCAACGAATCCCGGCGGAACGTCCTTGGGGATCGAGTTCGATCCGTCGGTGATCGCGTCGGTTGGAGATGGCCAGTCGCTCGACGTGGCGTCACCGGTCCTCAACGGCGCGACCGGGAGGCCAGCTTCCACCGACAAGAAGTCCGAGGGACCAGCGGCCAACGTGAAGAAAGGCTCGACCAAGCCGGGCAAGGGTCGAGGTCAAGGCGAAGGGGATGGCGTGGGGAACGGACGCGGGCCGGGCTTCTTCGGTGCCGTGCCGAAGGGAAAGCGAATTGTCTTCGTCGTCGATAACTCGCGCAGCATGAACGCCACACATGACAGCCCCGCCAAGACGCGCTTCCGCCGATTGAAGGAAGAACTCATCAAGTCGATCGTCGAGCTGCCGCGCGAGAGCGAGTTCTTCGTGATCTTCTTCGCCGACACGATGCTCTCGATGCCCGCCCGCACGATGCAGCCCGCCACTCCCGAAGCGAAGGACTTCTATCTGAGATGGGTCGCCAAAGTGGATGCCAGTGGCAGCCCGACCGACCCGCGCGAAGCGATGCGCGTCGGGTTGGCTCTTCAGCCCGATGTCCTCTACTTCCTGACCGACGGCGAGTTCCGAAAAGGCTACAGCCTGACACTCCGCTCGATCCGTCAAACGCGCACCGCGATTCACACGTTCGCATTCGGCGAGACCCTCGCGGAAGAAACTCTTCGTGACATCGCGCAGAAGAACGGTGGCCAATACACGTTCGTCCCGTGAGCCGAACGGCCTTCCTATACCTTGCGCGGCCACAACGGAGACGTTTTAAGCGAGCCGTGTGCCGTGAGGCCACGGGTTTCCTGCGGCGATCAAGAACCCGCAGCCTCACGGCATGCGGCTCGCCGGTGTCTCATCTTTGGCCGCGTGAGGTATAAACGAGTCAAGTGCCTCAATCACCACCGCGTGAAGTCTAATTTGACCGCTCTCTCTTCATCCGTGCCCCGGTCTTGCCATCCGTGCGATCTCTTCTTGGAGCCAGACCAGAGGGGATCGCACGGATGCAAAGCCGGAGCACGGATGAAGAGGCGGAAGCACGCGGATTGTGGCGATCAGCATCAAATCGCCCCTCCCCCGTTGGTTTTTATCGTGACAGGAGCGGCAGAATTTCCTGTCCGCTGCGCGTGATATCGCCAGCTCCGTTCCGCCTCTGACTCGACGGGGACTGGCTTCTCAAACCAGCGGACTTTCGAGATAGTGCCGCCCCACTTCATGGCTCGTTCTAGGCGTGCCGTTTTAACGGAGCCGACTGTCGCACGGATGCGCCGCAACAGCCCGTTGAGAAAGTAACCCGAAGCGTGAGCGCGGGATGGTGGTGTTGCGAAACCTTTGAAAAACACGTCCCTCGCTCACGCTTCGGGTTACTGCCATCCCCCATCTTCAACAGGCTGCTCATGCTGGAAACTGTGATGAATGATTCGTCCAACGATCTTGCCACAAACGCGCCCAATGCTGCGTCGCCCGCAGCACCCGTCTCCGATCAACAGATCGCAGACGAATTGAACCGGGCCGATTGGATGGACGCTCCGCCGCAGCCGGGCCTGCTTCACGAGTCGATTGGCTCGACAAGTTTCCTCTGCCTGATGGCCGTTCAGTTTCTGACGGTCCTCAACGACAACACGTTCAAGTGGATGGCCGTCGTGATTGCGAAGCCGGTGCTGGGAGCCATGGAGGCTCTGTCGCTGGGTATGGCGCTGTTTACGATCCCGTTCATTCTGCTGGCCGTCCCGGCGGGATATCTGGCGGATCGCTTCTCGAAAGTCCGCGTCATCCGCACCTGCAAGGTGGCGGAGATCATCATCATGCTGCTGGGCTTCGCGGCCATTCTGTCGCATCAGATGGAGCTGCTGATGGCGGTGATCTTCCTGACCGGCGCGATGGCCGCACTGTTCTCACCATCAAAGTCGGGGAGCATCCCCGAGCAGGTGGAAGAGTCTCAGTTGTCGAAGGCCAACGGGTTGATGGGGTTGATGACGGTCGTTCCCGCCGCGTTCGGATTGTTGCTGGGATATCAGTTGGCCGGTTGGATTCGGCCGTCTCCACAGTCCGTCATCACCGGCGGCACTGTGCTGCCCGCAGCGGCCACGGTGATGGCGATCGCCGTCGTGGGCTGGCTGCTCAGTTTGGGAATCCGTCCGCTGACCGCAGCCAATGCCGCGCTGCGGATGCCATTGAATCCGTTTGCCGAGACGCTTGCATCGCTGCGTCATTTGAAGAGCGATCGGCCGCTGTTGCGAGCGGCGTTGGGAATCGCCTTCTTTTGGACGCTCTCTTCACTGGCCCTCACAAACATGGACCAGATGGGTGAGGCCGACTTGCAACTCACGCAGAGTTCGATTGCATGGCTCGGCATGTCGCTCGTGGCGGGAGTGGGAATCGGCAGCATGTTGGCGGGATGGTGGTCGGGAGGGCACGTCGAGTTGGGCATCGTGCCGCTCGGCGCGATCGGCATCGCGTTCTGGTCGATGATGCTTTGCTTGGCCGGTTCGTATGGGACGACGGAACCGGACTTCGCGTTCGTCGCGTCTTGCCTGTCGTTGTTCGCGTTGGGAACGTGCGCGGGACTGTTCGACGTACCGCTCGAATCCTACTTGCAGCAGCGGGCGGAACCGAATCATCTCGGCCAGGTCGTCTCGGCCACGAACTTCCTCGCGTTCTCGGGGATGCTCGGCGTGACCGGTCTGTATTACGTGTTGAGGAACGTCTTAGAGCTGTCGCCCAGTTTTATCTTCCTGCTCACAGGACTCGGGACGATCCCCGTGGCCGTCTACATTATCTGCCTGTTGCCGAGTGCGACGATCCGCTTTGCCGTGTGGTTGCTGAGTCACACGGTTTATCGAGTCCGCGTGTATGGGTTGGAAAACATTCCGCGCACCGGGGCGGCGATGCTCACGCCGAACCACGTCTCGTTCATCGACGGCATCATGCTGATGATGCACATCCCACGACTGACACGCTTCATCGTCTATGCCGACTTCGTCAACAATCCGAAGCTGAACTGGCTGGCCCGGATTTACGAGGTCATTCCGATCAAAGCCGATGGCGGGCCGAAGTCGCTCATTCAATCGCTGCGCACCGCGCGTGAAGCGTTGAATACCGGCAGTCTCGTTTGCATCTTTCCCGAGGGGCAACTGACTCGCACCGGACAGATGCAGACCTTCCAACCGGGGATGCTCAAAATTTTGCAGGGGACCGGGGCACCGGTCATTCCTGTCTACCTGCACGGTCTGTGGGGCAGCCTGTTTAGTTTTCGAGGAGGAGCGTTCTTCAAGAAGCGACCGCGAAGCTGGCCGTATCCGGTGTCGATTCATTTCGGCAAACCGATCCTGCAACCGAAGAGTCCTGATGAAGTCCGATTCGCCGTTCAAGAACTGGGAGCCGATGCTGTGGAAGCCGACAAGCCGCGAGAACTGACACCCGCCCGCCATTTCATTCGCTC
>JAYVOX010000609.1:0-4041 GCA_043757695.1 Schlesneria sp. | reverse complement strand
CCCATCTTCGTGCCGGGATAGATCGTGAACGCGCACCAGTAGCCGCGGTCGAGCACCTCGCGGTACGTCTCTTCGTTGTTGTGGTCGATGATGACCATATGCGGGGCGATGCCGTGCTCCTCGATCACGTCCATGCTGCGGTACGTCCCCTGCTTCTTGTTGCGGTGAGGCGTGTGAATCAGCACCGGCAGCCCGACCTCCTTCGCCAACTCAAGCTGCTTGCGGAAGAATTTGTCTTCGACCGGTGTTTGATCGTCGTAGCCGATCTCACCGACCGCAACGACCCCCTCCTTCGTGAGGAACAGCGGGAGGAGGTCCATCACCTGTTCGGCGAGCGCCTCGTTGTTGGCCTCTTTGGAATTGAGGCCCATCGTGCAGTAATGCCGGATGCCGAACTGAGCCGCTCGAAACCGCTCCCACCCGACCAGCGAGGCAAAGTAATCTTGGAACGAGCCGATCTGAGTTCGCGGCTGCCCCTGCCAGAAGGCCGGCTCGATGATCGCCTTCACGCCGGCGGCGGCCATCTGTTCGTAGTCGTCCGTCGTCCGCGAAACCATGTGAATGTGTGGGTCGAGGTACAGCATGATGTTCCTTCGTAGTATGGGCACTCCTGCCCGTCCGGCTTTCGTGTTTTCAGGCATCAAAGAGGACGGGCAGAGTGCCCATCCTACAAGTTGAGGATCAACTTCGCTCGTGGATCGGGGCAACGGCGCAGGGCGTCTGCCGCCGCTCGGCGTTCGTTCGGCTCGCCGGTGGTCAGCACGAGCTGCAAGTCATCGAGAGCACGTTCGTCCGCGAAGGGGCCGACGCAGCGCCAGAGGTCGGGCGGGATCGGGCGGTGAGCGGCTCGGCGTTCGTGGGCGAAGTCGATCAGCATCGTCATCAGAGCGGCATTGGCTCGGCGATCGACGCCGATCAACCGGTCAAGCGGCACGTCGATGAAGAGGCATTTCAAGACGAGCTGGTTCCACTGCTCCTCGCTGAGTTGCTCGGACGGGTACGGGTTCTGGTGGGCGATCGCGCAGAAGACCGACTTGATGTTGGTCCGAATTCCTTCGGCCGCGCGTAGCACATGCGCGGCGGGATTGGGCAGCAGTGGCAACGCTTGGTAGAGCGCCACCAACTCACCGACCTCGCCTGCCTGGAAGAGTTGATCCAACGTCTGGACGTAGAGCGCCGCGTCGTCCGACGGGAAGCTCAACACGAAGAGCGTTCGTGCGAGTTGATCGAGGCTCCACCCGCGCGGGTTCCAGCCGGGACGAGCCGCTTCGGCCTGAGCCAACTCCGCGCCTGTCAGAGCTAGGTCCGCCTTGCCAACCTTGCGCGGGACCATGCCAAAGCCCAGAAATAACGCCTTCTTGTCGCTCATCGCAATGGCCACCATCCGCTCTTCCAACCACGCTCGCGCGGACGAATCGACACGCGCAACGATCCATTGCCTCAAAAGTCCCGCGAGCTGCAATGTAACTCCAGTCAATCGACTTCTCCCACTTGCGAGTACGGTGACGCCAGTCGGTTCGCTATGAAAAATCGTTTGCGAAGTAAGCTACGTACTGGACCGAGTGCCGTCCACGAACAGGCGTTTGACCTCGCAAAATCGTGACCTGTTCACCCCTTCGTGATCGCCTCGTCGAGATTCAGGATCAAACTCATCACGGCGGTCCAGGCGGCGAGGTCGGGTTCGTTGAGGGACTGGTTGCGGGGGGAGTCGCCGTGGGAGAGGAGGGCCTTCGCGGCGGTTGGGTTCTGTTGGTACTTGGCCCGTTGGTGTTGGTAGGTCTTCAGCAGGACAGCGGCTTCGGCGGGTGAAGGTTTGCGCGAGACTGCGAGTCGGAACGCGAAAGTGAGACGCGATTCGGGTGACTCGCCCCCTTCGGTCATCGCGCGTTCGGCGAGCTTGCGGGCCGCTTCGAGATACGTCGGGTCGTTCATCAGGACGAGCGCTTGCAGCGGCGTGTTGGTCCTCGATCGGCGTGACGTGCAGACTTCACGTTCGGGGGCGTCAAACGTGTTCAAGCCCGGCGGCGGGCACGTTCGCTTCCAGAACGTGTACATGCTGCGGCGATAGAGGCCCTCACCATTGTCCTGTTTGTAGACGGTTCCCTCATAGTCGGCTCCCACGGCGACATCGTCCCACAACCCGGCGGGCTGATACGGCGAGACACTTGGCCCGCCGAAGTGGTCGCTCAGGAGACCGGCCACGGCCAGCGCGTTGTCTCGAATGATTTCGGCGGGCAATCGGAACCGAGCACCACGCGCGAGCAGCTTGTTCGTCGGGTCTCGCTCCTGCATCTCCTTCGTCACGCGCGACGACTGACGGTACGTGGCCGAGGTGACGATGCGGCGGTGGAGGTGCTTCGTGTCCCAGTGCCCTCCTGAAAACTCCATCGCCAGCCAATCGAGCAACTCCATCTGACTCGGCCACGTCCCTTGTGAGCCGAAGTCTTCCACCGTTTCGACGAGGCCCGTGCCGAGGAACATCGTCCACGCGCGATTCACGGCGACGCGGCTCGTGAGGGGATGCTCGGGTGTGAGCAACCACTGGGCGAGGCCAAGTCGATTGCGCGGGGCGTCTTTCGGAAATGGCGGCAGGCTGGCGGGGACATCGGGTTGAACCTCACCATCCGGTGCGTCGTACTGGCCTCGCTTCAGAAGGAACGTCTTGCGCGGCGAGAGCATTTCGGCCATGACCATCGCGGTCGGTGTCGTCTTCTCCAGATCGGTCCGTTGTTTGTCGAGGTCGGCGCGTTCCTTCGTCAGCCGTAGGTAATCGGCGTCGGTTCGCGTGACATGTGCCTTCACGATCGTCTGCGTCTGTTCGGGTGTGCGCTTGTCCGGCGCGAGGGCGAGCAATTCTCCGAGGCTGTCCGACTCGGCGACGGAGAGCACTTCTTCGGGCGTCAATTCGCGGTCGTAGAGGCGGACCTCATCGATCAAACCTTTGAACGGAGCGCCGTCGGTTCGTCGCCCGATACGCAGCGGCTTCGTCGTCTTGGGCGAAGCCGTGAGCAGGTTGTTCGTGATCTCGAATTCCACCTGCTTGCCGTCGAGGTAGAGCTTGAAGCCCTCGGCTTTCGCTGAGCCGTCATACGTCGCGAAGACGTGCGTCCACTTGCCAACGGGAACCTCGACCTTCGAGACCACGTGCAACGCTTCGTCCGGCCAGCGATAGACGAGATGAGCAGTCAGCTTGCCGCCGACCAACAACAGGTCGTAGCCACGAAAGGCAGCGGCATCGTCCATGCGCGAGAGAACCGTCGCGGCGTCCTTGCTCGCCACGTTGACCCAGGCACCGTATGAAAACTTGTCGGTTCGATCGAAGTTTGCGAGATCGCCCACTTCAACGTGAGTCGCTCCGTCCAGCTTGATCGCTCCGCCTTGCTTGCCCGTCGCCCACTCCGCCTTGCCGACGACCTGTCCCTTGCGAGTCGGATCGCGTCGTTCGGTCACTTCACTGCCTGTCGTTTCGTCCAACGTCCAGTGCAGCAACGGAGCCGGTGACGAACCTCCCGCTGAAGCGACCTCGCGCAGCTTCGGCTCCCACTCAGCGATCGTCTCAGTCGCGCGTGCGATGCGCTGTTGGAGCGACTCGTCGAGGCCTGCGAGTTGCTTGGCGAAAGCCTCAAGCCGCGCGGTCTGCTCCGGCGTGGGAGCCTTGATCGTCGGCTCGGCATTGCCAACGCGGCCTGCTTCGCCCTGTTCGTTGAGTTGGTTGAAGAAGGCGAAGAACTGGTAGTACTCGCGCTGCGTGAGCGGGTCGAACTTGTGATCGTGACAGCGGGCACAGCCCATCGACAGTCCCATTAAAATTGTGGTCGTCGTGTGAACGCGGTCGGCGACGTATTCGACGCGGTACTCCTCCGGGATGATGCCGCCCTCGGAGTTGATGACGTGATTGCGGTTGAAGCCCGTCGCCAGTCGCTGGTCGAGCGTCGGGTTCGGCAGCAGGTCGCCAGCAAGCTGCTCGGTGACAAACTGATCGAACGGCATCCCGCTGTTGAAGGCGTTGATCGTCCAGTCTCGCCACCGCCACATGTAACG
>JAYVOX010000608.1:0-4044 GCA_043757695.1 Schlesneria sp. | reverse complement strand
GAGTCGCTCAAGCGACGATCGTTGAACAGGCGCAACATCACACTGGCCGGTTTTCTGGAATACGCCTGGCAAGGAGATGACGAGACCGAGGTCGAAGCCGCCGCAAAAAAACTTTCACGGTTGCAGACTCTCCCGCGACTCGACTGGGAGGCGCTGCTCGATCATCCGCCCCAAAATGCCCTGAATGCGCGTCGCATCGAGCAGTTGGTGGACCTCCTCGAATCTCATTCCGACATGGTCTTGTTTCGTCTTCCCGATGAAACCGGAGAGTCCGACGGTGTCCATCCACCGATTCGGTCGCGGATTCTGTACTTGTGGAAGAATCGCCATGAAATTGAGCACGCTCGCTCACAGCGCAAATAAATTCACGCTGAGAATAAACACTGCACGGTCGCGTGACTAACGAGCGTAACCACGTCCATTTACGCTTCTTTCTCGATGAGAACCCTGACGATGGCCGTTCGCATTGGTGACACTGCTCGCGCTGCCTGTCCGCTCTATCCGAGTGGGCGAGTCCTGATCGGGAAGGTTCCGTTTCCGGCGCGGGCCGTGGGGAAGTCGATCGAAGCTGCGAGCGATGTCACCGTGATCGGTGGCGACCGGTTTTGCCTGTTGGTTCAAGCCTTCGATGCGACTCAACCTGTGACATCGTTGCCAAGATTTGGTGCGGACGTTTTGGTCGGCAAAGAACTGGCGGCTGCAGAATCGGCTGAAGCCGCCGCTGCCGTGAGGCGAGCACGCGAAGAACACGCACGAGACCTGCGCCGCTTCACCGCGAAGGGGCTCGTCACAGGACTGGTTCTCGGCCTACTCCTCATCGCGATGCAGACTTGGCGAGTCGGCTTCACACCAGAGCTGTTACTAGTTCCGCCTTTGGCTTCGATTGGGTTTGCGGCATTGGCCGCGTGGTTCCTCTGGTTCGGCAGTGAGACCAATGAAGCCCTGCTGCTCTTCGCCGTCATCGCCGCTGCCGCAGGTCTGTTCGGGGGAACCTATCTCGCTGGACCACTGGTCGGCCTGACGCTTTGCTTCGTCGGAGGCTTCTCGATCTCACTGGTTGGGATCGCGCTGGTCGCGTTGAAAAGTCCAATCGAATAGTCTCTCAAACGAAGAGGCCCGGCAGTTGTGAGCCGCCGGGCCTCGCGTTGTCTTACCGTTTACCAAGACTCAATCGCGGTCTCACGACAGGATGCCGGTCACGGCGTCGGCTCCCACCATCTCACGTGGTTGGTTGAGATGATTGAAGACCATGCGGCGTGGGTTCATGCCGACGCTGTGGTAGATCGTGGCGAGCAATTCAATCGGATGAACCGGGTTCTCGACGGGAGCTGAGGCGGTCTGATCCGACTTGCCCCAGACGAGGCCTCGCTTGACGCCCGCTCCTGCGATCAGACCCGTGTAACAGTATGGCCAGTGGTCGCGACCATCGTCCGAGTTGCCGTTCCCCGAGGTACTGACTCCGCGTTTCGGGCTGCGTCCAAACTCACCGACCGCCAAGACGAGCGTCTCCTTCAACAAGCCACGTTGATCGAGGTCGGCGATCAGACCTGACAGTCCCGCGTCGAGCATCGGGGCCGATTGGTTTTTCATACGAGTCGAGAGACCGGTGTGAACATCGAACGAGTGGTTGTCAGAGTTGGCGACCTTCGGCCAGTTCACTTGGACAACGCGTGTTCCCGCTTCAATCAACCGGCGAGCCAACAGACAGCTTTGGCCGAACGTGTTGTTGCCGTAAAGTTCGCGCGTTTCCGGCGATTCGGCCGAGAGATTGAATGCTTCGCGCGCCTTCCCCGACAGCACGAGCGACAGTGCCTTGCCGTAATACTCATCCAAGGCGTACTTGCTGACGGACTTTTCGAGGTCGGCCAAGCTGGCATTGACGGTCTCACGCAGGTGAGCTCGGCGAGCCAATCGTTCCTGAGGAATCTCGGGACGCAGTTGCAGGTCGTCCACCTTCAAGCGATCCATCTTGGCCATGTCCATGTCATCGCCGACAGGGAAGAGCATGTACGGATCGAAGGCTCGGCCCATGAAGCCCGCGTTGCCTCCTTTGCCGATGACGTTGCTCTCTTGCAGTGGTCGAGGCATCGTCACGTGTGGCAGCATCGGCACCGTCGTCGGCTTGGCCTTGACGATGTGGCAGCCCCAGTTCGGGAAGTCCTTCGGGCTGGGCGGCTCAAGCTGGCCGGAGGGACTGACCTTGTCGGCCGTGTAGCCGGTCATCATCTGATAGATCGCAGCCGTGTGGTTGAACAGCCCGTTTGGCGTGTAGCTGACGGCTCGCAACAGCGTAGTCTTGTCGATCTGCTGAGCCAACTTGGGCATCAGTTCCGTGAATTGCACGCCGGGGAGTTTAGTGTCGATCGGCTTGAACACGCTGCGGACGTTATCGGGGACATCCGTCTTCGGATCCCACAGGTCGAGATGACTGGGACCACCTTGCAGGTAGACGAGGATCACGTGCTTCGCCTTCGCGAATCCGACTCCACCGTAACGCGCGTCTTCCGCCGCATTGGCCTGCTCCATTCTCAGCATTTGGGGGAGCGACAACCCCAACATGGAGGCTCCTCCGACTCGCAGCAACTCGCGGCGACTAAAGACGCCATCACAGTTGTCTTTTGCGAATTGACCTTGAATTGAGAACATCGAAACGACCTCCGGAAGGAAAGTGTTTTGGCGGGGCCGCAGTCAGGAAATGAACCTGCCCGGGCGGGAACAAGCGTCGGCGGGAGCCGGTCTGGCAATGAGAACACACATCTTCATCGGCATTTACGATGAATCAGCATTGGGTTATACCGGTGAAAACTGATGCCTGTCAATTACCGACAACAGACTCGACTCAACGCATCTCTTCGCCGTGACAAGACGTTGCGTGATGCAATTCCCGAGGATCATGATCGTGCCGCAGTTCATGCCCGACTGGTCGCCGTTATCGCGACGAGCCTTTTTGAGTCGCTATGCCGGAGGGATCGGTTCGCTGGCTTTATCGCATCTGCTGGCGAGCCAAACCAACGGCGAATCGGCTCCGCTCGGCTGGCCTTCGGTCATGCAGGCCGGTCGCGCAAAGTCGGTCATCTGTCTGTTTCAGCATGGCGGACCGAGTCAGATGGATTTGTTCGACCCGAAGCCGGAACTGACCAAGTGGCACGGCAAACCGTATCCCGGCGGAGACCTCGAAGTTCACTTCGACAAGCAGAAGGGAAACGTCCTCGGCAGTCCGTTCTCATTTGCGAAGCACGGTGAGTGCGGGATGGAGTTGTGCGATCAACTTCCCGAGACTGCCAAGATCGCGGACGACATTTGCCTCGTCCGGTCGATGAACACGGAGTCGGTCGATCATGAGGCAGCTCTGCGGCTGATTCACTCCGGCAAGTTTCTGGCGGGGCTTCCCGCGTGGGGGTCGTGGGTGGTCTACGCGCTGGGAGCAGAGAATTCCAACCTGCCCGCTTACGTGGTGTTGGGCGATCCGGGCGGTCTCCCCGTGGATGGTGAGCGAAATTGGTCGTCCGGTTATTTGCCTGCCGTTTATCAAGGGACAGCATTTCGATCGGGACCGTCTCCCGTGTTCAACCTGCAACCGCCGAATGGTGTCGGGCCGCAAGCGCGACGCAACCAACTCAAGCTGCTCGACGAACTAAACCGTCGTCACCTCGAACGGCATCCCGAGAACACCGAACTCGCCGCACGCATTACCAATTTTGAAACGGCCGCGCGGATGCAAGCCTCCGTTCCCGAGGCTCTCGATCTGTCGAGTGAGACGCAGGCAACGCGCCAGATGTACGGACTCGACAACCCTGCGACTCAGGAGTACGGCACGCGTTGTTTGCTCGCGCGGCGGTTGATCGAACGCGGCGTGAGGTTCGTGCAACTGTTCATGAGTGGCCAGCCTTGGGACACGCACAGTAAGAACGCAGAAAGTTTGAAGGGGCTGTGTGCGCGAACGGATCGACCGAGTGCCGCGCTCGTGCAAGACCTCAAGCAACGCGGACTGCTCGACGAGACCATCGTCTTGTGGACGGGTGAGTTTGGTCGGCAACCGATCTC
>JAYVOX010000607.1:0-15357 GCA_043757695.1 Schlesneria sp. | reverse complement strand
AAGGCGAGCGGCAGGTGTTGGCATACCCACTCGTAGGATGGACGCCTCGTCCGTCCGTCACTACCAGCGGCGACTCGGACGGACGAGGCGTCCATCCTGCGGGTAAATCTTTTCTTGCCGGTCGCCTGAGGAACAGTCCGGAAACAACTTCCCGATTTGCGTCTTCCTCCCTCCCCTCGGTGGGGAGGGCCGGGGAGGGGGGCGATGGGCAATACGGCGCTGTTCCCAAAATCATCACCCCTCCCTAACCCTCCCCCTCCAGGGGAGGGAACAAGACGCGCAGATTCGGGAAGTGATTTCCAGGCTGTTCCTCAGTGACTCAGCAAGTCGATTCGCCAGCGCGACCAACAGTCCCTCGGGGCTCTCGTCGTGGTGCGAGTTGTCCCGCTGCGAACAACACCGCCACCGGAACAAGCTGCATCAAGAAGCGCGGACTGGACCCGCCGATGTGTTCGTTCAATTGAGCGGGCGCGAGCATCCCCGCCACCATCAACGACAGCAAAGAGCCGACCACATCCAACAACAACAGCAACTGCGCCGCAGAGACTGCGCGGCGCGGAGCGAAGACCAACGCGACCAGCATCAGCCACCATTGCAAACCCCAGATCGGCCACTCCCAGAACATGCGATGGGCGAGGTGAGACAACTCCCACGCCAAGACCGGCAACCGTTCGATCGCGAGGGACAACGAGACTCTTCCGAAGTAATCCATCTCGGTCGTCAGTGGCAGTCCACGTCGATGCCAGAACCACGGCGCGAGCACGATCACCGCACCGAGGACAACGCTCACCAACGCCACGACAGTCGTCCCGTTTACAGTAGTCCCGTCGCTCCGCCGACGGGACAGCGATCCACGTTCTCCACTCCACGGATCGGTCCCCGCAGCACGACTCGTCATCAACACGCGGCCGACCGCCACCAAACTCAACGCGACGACATCGACCAGCAAGAACGCGATCCCTTCGTCTTTGGTGAACGCCGCCAATCCGCCACACAGTCCCGCGATGATCGACGAGCCAATCTGTGCCGAGCCAAGCCACAACCATCGCTGTCGCGACGAACTGCCAATTGGCACGTTGTCAGCTCCACACGCAGCGCGCTCCAACGCATCCCACAAATACAACAGTGCTAGCCCGTGGAAGCAGGCCATCGGTGCATCGGCCTGACCGCTCAAAAAGCCCAATTCGTAAGGCATCAATACGGGGACCGTCACGATGAGCAGCGCGAAGAGCCACGCCGCGCCGGGCTGCACGTGGCGCGACAACGCTCCGGCCATCGTCAGGACCATCCCCAAGGACAGCAGCGGAAAAATGATCTTCGAGAGCCGATCGTCCACTCCTCCCAACAACGCGTAGACGTGTTGTTCCGCGAGCGGAATGAGTAACGGATAGCGCGGGTGATACTGCACGAAGTCGGGATCGTGCAGGTCGCGACTCTGCACCGATCCGTCAGCCGCCAAGACCAGCCCTTTGATCGCGAAGATGGATCGCTCGTCCCAAAAGTGCTGCGGAGTCAGCAGTGTCTGAGCGAACGCCGCGACCGCGAGTCCACCGATCAACCACTGGCACAAACGGCACCACGCGGCATCGCGCCGCTCCTCAAGAGTGACGAGCGAACCGTCGCTCAATCTCTGACTGCCGCGTTTGAGATCACCTGCACGATTGGGCATGACTCGTCTCGATGTGAACCGTCTCACGATCACCGGACCACCCCACGCGAAGCCGATCCCGGTGAGACACACGCTCACCCCGCGACCCAACATCCCGCCGCAGAGCGACCACAGGAACAGACCCCACGCGGTCAGACCGATCCCCAGTACCAGCCCGAGTCCGGCCAATTCCGCCCACGGTGTCTCTTCGACGCACAGCCGTTCGGTCTCGCTGGGCAACGCGAGGACACGCTGCCCTTGAGTCCTCTGCGCGACTCGCCCGGCCAAGACTTCCGAAGTCTCAGAGACTTCGGAAGTCTGTTGAACGCGGTTGATTCGTGGGACTTCACGACCTCGCCATCGCAACAGCGTCTGCGCTGCGGCCACGCCCAGCAGCCACTGTCCCAGCAACCCAACGCTCAACAGAACGAGTCCGCTCATGGTTGGCCTCCCACTGTCACTCGCCGCAGTCGGACCAGGAAACCCGGAACGTATGACGGGTCGCGATGTATTTGCCGTTGGAAGGCAATCCACGCGGGATCGTCTTGCAACGTGGCTGGGTCCAATTCATCGGGGTGTTCAAAGTATTCCAAGATGTAGTCGGGAGCGATCCGTTGAATGAAGGACTCGTCGAGATCATCGAGCCGATACATGGCGAGTCTTCGTTGCAGGTTCTCTTTTGGGATGACGTGTTCGCTGTCCGGGTGCATCTTGTGATAGAGCCGTCTGGGGAGCAGGTAGTACGACAGAAAGAAGAGTTTCTGATCGCTCACGACCAAGATGCGGGCGTTGGCCGGAGTCGCCTGCTGGAGATAGCGGATCACCTCGACGTTTGACCCGCTGATGTTCGGCAGCACGCGATCACCCGCGCGGAACCGGTAGTACGGCCAGTCTCGCACGCGCTGCCGCAGTGAGTCCGCCAAGTGCATCGCGGCGAGACCACACCACACGACCAGCAGCCCCCGCAACACAACGGTTCGCCAACGGCTACCACTCGTGTGCGCGGCGTTTCCGCGCGTGATCGAGAGCAATCCGCCGACCGCGTCGCTCAACCCGCGTGCGGTGTTGTCCAAGTCGTACCAAGCACGGCACGTCGCCAGCAGCAACAGCGGCATCACGAGCCGCAAGAGCCAACAGAGAAATTCCGCGTGACTGATCGCTTCCATACGGCGAAGGTCATCGGGAGGAGCCAGTTGATAGGCCCAGTCCTGCACCACATCGACAGGCAGAAACCAGATCAGCCCGCTCGACAAGACCGAGATCAGCGTCAGCGGGATCAGCAGCCACCACAGCCAGAATCGAGACCGAAGTTCGTCGGGGGGGAGTCGGGTGGAACGATCAACTTTGGACATGAACCCACCGCGTTGGAAAGACTCGTCACTGCCCGATGAAGCTGGCGAGATCGGACAGGATCGCTTCGGCGGTTTTTTCAGCGGCCTCGCGGGAGAGGAAGTCACCCCGATCGAGACGCTGGCGAACCTCTTCCATCACTTCCGCGCGGACATCGGGGATGTCATGCAGCGCGATCAGGAGCGGATCGGACTCGGCACGGTCTGTCGATTCTGGCGACCTTCCGGATGGCGTTCGCGCTGACGAAGAAGCACCGGAGACCGATCGTCCCGGCTTGCGGTTCGGAAGGGGCACGCCCGAGAAGCCTTGCTCAATTCGCATCGCGGTCCCCTGGCGGTGAGCAGTCGTACTCGCAGGTTGTGGTCATCGCTCCGGCCTCTCCGATTTCGCGTTCGCACTCGCTTGGGCAGGCGACTCGCATCATGAATATTGCAATCAACCGGTCAGGTCGGCGAACCCTCTGGTCATTCTCACTCGACCATTCGCTCCGTCTCACGAATGACATCGGCCGTGGACGATTCAGTCTGGCGCGACTCAAAACGGGGCGGATACTTGCCGGTTCGGTTTTTTAGGTCAAGGTCAACTCATGGCAGCCAGCGACTCCGAAGAACCCAAGATGACCGAACAGGAGCTAATCGCGGCCATGGAAAAGGCGCTCGCGATCAAGCCCGAATCCGCCCAAGAAGCCGCTCCGACGGGATCGCCCCCCTTCTTTCAATTGGCTTTGATCGTCGCCGTGGTTCTCCCAATCGCGTGGGGAATTGGTGCCTCTCGAATCAAACGGCCCACTGCCGTCCCCGTGGCCTCCGCGCCTGCCGAATCAGAATCGTCGAACTCGAAACCGGCCCCTCATCGTCCCCTCGTGGATCGCAGCATCGGTGACGCCCGCTTCCGCGCGGGGAACTTCGAAGCCGCGCTCTCCCATTACAGATCGTTGGGAAGTGACGAAATCTTGCGGCTTCCCAAAGAATTATTGTTCCGCATCGCCGTTTGTCAGGAAGGACTCGGGTTGTGGGACGAGGCTCTGGCGGGATTGAGAGGGGTGGCGGATGGGGCCGATCATCCTCATCTCGCTTTCGCCGCGACACTTGGCCAAGCCCGCATCTGGCTCCGTCTGCAACAGCCTGATCGAGCCGTGCCGTTGTTGAGATCGTTGGCCCTCCACCCTGCTCTGCCGAGGAAGACGCGCCGTGAGTTGGCCTTCCTCGGGCCGCTCGCCTCCGCCATGTCCGAGACGCACGCGACGGAGGGACATGCGAAGCACGCGGCCACGGACGAACACGCGCTTGCGGGCGATCACCCACACCATTCCCAGCCTCGCCACTCCAGTCTGAACGACTTCCACCCGGTGGACGACGTGTTGGAATGGCCACTCACGACGGCGTTGGATGATCTGGAATCGCCTCATCACCATCAGGCCGATCCACACGCCTCAACTCTCGCGCAGCACGATGCGCCGACAACTCTCACTGCGGGCATCCGCTGCACGCCGGAAGTGACCGAAGACTCGGTGCCGTTCAAATTGGAAGAACGTCTCGTGTCGGCCACCAGCAATCATTCATCGCTGGGAGCCGTCTTGGAAGAGGTGGCTCATCAATGCGGGATGACTCTCGATTGGCGAGACGATTCGCGCGAGCGGGCCTTCGCGCGTGTGGCCGACATCTCGGTCGAAGCCCTTCCCGTCTGTTGGCTGCTCACCGCGCTCTGTGACGAACTGCACGCGGTCTGGTCCACACAGGACTCGACGCTTATTATCGCGCGGCCGAGTGAACAGGCTTCCGCATCGCGTGCGATGATCGGACGGACGCTCGTCAGTTTGGCGACGCTCCTGCCGGAGCAGCGGCTCGCCAATCACGCCCGGTTTGCCGTCGGACGGCTCGCGCGACTCGATGGTCAGTTGGAGGAAGCGACGCGCCACTACGGATTGCTCGTCGGTCGATCGGCGACGCCGTTGGCCGTGCGTGCCGCCTATAACTCGGCCGAATGCTACTACCGACTCGGCGATCTCCGCCGCGCGGGCGACCAACTGGAGCACATTGTTCACGGAGCACCCGGCCACAATTTGCACGCGCGCGCCACCATTTGGCGAGGCCGCTTCCTCCTCGATCGCGGTGAGTTCCAACAAGCGGCGTTCCAACTGCAACGCGCGGCGAACGGTCGAGTCTCGCCGGAGGAACAGGCTTATGCCTCGGTCTTTTTGGCAATGGCGCACCTCATGCAATCGAAGCCGCGTGCTGCGGCAGACGCTCTGTTTTTAGAGAAGCCTCATTTTGAAAACGGAGCCGTCCGCAATGCGGCCGCGTTCCTGAACGCCAGCGCGCGCTTCCACCAACAGACCGGCCTGCAACAACAGCGCGAGGCGTCGTTTATTTATCGCGCACTCGTCGCGTTGGAGTCCGATTGCGAATGGCTCGGCCCGACGGGGCAGTTGTTGCTCGGCCGAGCTTTGGTTGAACTCGGTGTCGGCGAACGAGCCATCACGCTGTACGAGCAAGCCCTCACACGCCACCCGCCCCTGACCATCGCTCACGAAATGAAGTTCGTCATCGCCGAGCAACAGTGGCTCGATCAACAGCCAGAGGCCGCGAAAAAAACGTGGCACGAACTGGCCGATGCGGGTGAAGGTGTCTGGAAGTACCAGGCTCGCTTGAAACTGGCTCAACTCGCGCTGGCCGACGGCGCGTGGGAAGACTGCCTGACGACGTGCCGCACGCTCAACGAGGCCAGCGGTGTCTTACGCAAAGAGACACTTCAATTGATGGGCCGCGCCTACGAGCAATCCGGCAACGACCACCTCGCCGCCCAGTGCTACGCGGGGCGGCTGCCGATGGAGTGAGGTGGATCGTGGTCATTTGTTGTTTGGGGGTAAGACAGAACCAGTGCCGAACACGCCACTGGCTCCATCCCGATGCCCAATGCCCAATGACAAATGGCCACCGCCCAAGGGGATTCGTTTTAGAGCAACCGAACACATCAGCCGGAACGCGCTAGCGTCCGGTTCTCGTCGTTCTCAGCAAACCGGACGCTAGCGCGTTCCGGCTAATTGGCTGCTGAACCTCACGCGGCCAAAGATGAGACACTAGCGAGCCGCATGCCGTGAGGCTGCGGGTTCTTGATCGCCGCAGGAAACCAGTGGCCTCACGGCACACCTAAAACGACTCAGTTGTGGCCGTGCGAGGTATATTTTTCTAAAACAAGTTCCATTCGCCACCGCCCCCTACCTCAACCGGCTCTTCAACCAAAGCTGTTGCAGTGACAGGACCACGCCGTGGAGGCGAGCCGACTGCTGTTGAGCCGCCTCGCCCGACCGAGTGGAGAACAGCAACCCGCAGTGCGAACCCTGTTGACGGCCCACTTCGCCGGTCAGGTGAATCTGCTCTTGGTGGAAGTGCAGTTCGATCGCCAACACCGTCCCCAGCGGCAGTGAGGGGACTTCTCTGTCGGAATCGAATTCGACTTCGATCCCGTTCTCCGCCATGTTGCGTGCGGTGACGTGGCACAGCGACCGATCGTCCCGTCGCAGGACGACGATCAGTCCCGAATCACTGACGACGGGCACACGAAACGAGCGACGGAGATTCGTGACGACCAACCGTTGCGGCAGCGCCACGACCACTTCACGACCGACTTCGTCGCTGTTGCGGATTTCGAGCAGACAACCGAGGAACGCACAGAGCGACGTGCGATGCGGGAACGCGACGCAACAGAGCGCGTGAGGCGACAACTCATCGGTGTGATCGTCGGTCGCGATCCGGAGGACGACACCGGTGGTAGTCACGGATCGCAACGTCGCCGTCACGGAATGCCCGCTATGCACGAGCTGCAATCGAGTCGTCGTGGCGAACGTGCAGCCCTCTTTGAGAATCGGCAGCGCATCCAGTTCACGCTGCGGCCCAGCCGGTTCGGTCGCAGTCGTGGGAACGAGACTCACCATGCGAACGATTCCAATCTGTGGGATCGGCTTGCCTCAGAGGCGGACCGGAAAGTCGAACCACTGCAACTTGTTCGAGTTGTTTGCTTTGGGTGCCACGGTCATGGCTACTGTGCCGGTGGTGTCGTGGTGGCCGTCTTCAAACTTTTCAATCGCTCGGTGAGATCAGCGGCGAGCGTCGGATCGCCGTCAGAAATCGCGGAGAGAACCTTGGCCGATTGGCGTTCCTTCATTCCATTGAGCAACGCGACGACAGCGGCCGTGCGCCCTTTCTTCACCAGTTGTTGGCAAACGATGGCGACGTTTTCGGGAGGCATACTGTCGTAAACAGCGGTCACCTTTTTGAGGTTGGCGATCTCGGCGGGAGAGCCACTCGAATCTGCGTCCCCGTTGTTGGCCAACGAGGAGGACTTGCCCTTCACGTCGAGTTGTTTCTTCAACCGTTCTTGTTCGTTTTGTGTCGCGTGCAGAGTTTCGAGTTCCTTTTTCAGGGCCTCCAACTCGTCGCGTGCGGCACTCAACGCGACCTCGGCCGATATGCGTGAGTCTTCGTGTTCGCGGCGGAAGGTCTCACGTTCACTGTCGGTCGTTTTGAGCGTTGTCTCCACGAACCGCTTCGATTCGACCAGCTCTTCCAGCACGCGCTGCCTCATCTTCGCTGCGAGCGCTTGCTCGACGCGCAGGTCGTCGAAGATCAGTCTCAGCCCCGCTTGCCGCTCGGCCAGCGATCGCTCGGCCACATCGGCGGCTCGAGCACGCGATCGCAAGGCGGTGATGAGCATCCCGGCCTCATCACCGCCCGTGACATACGGCGGACGCACCGCAACGAGCAGTTCGGGTGCGACAACGACCGTGCCGGGATGTTCGGGATCAGTCGAGTCGGGAAGTGGCTTCACCTCGGGAACGGGTTCGGCACGCTTCGTGTTTCCAGTCCCTGCTCCATCGTGACCGGTCTCTGTGGAGTCGGTCTTCGATTCAGGACCAGCCTGCGTTTTGGTGACTCTGTCAGTTTCGGCGGTCTTCGCGGCGTCCGCTTCTGTTCCTGTAGTCACGACCGGCTTCGGCCTCAAAAAGTACGAGCCTCCCGCCGACACGCCTCCCACGACGACCGCGACCAACACGACCTGTATCAGCATCTTCATCCGGTCAGTCCTGTCGGAAGCGCGGGTTCGTCGAGGCCACTCGCCGACCAACGTCGCATCACGACTTCATCCAGCTCGATTTGTTGTTGGCGGTTCGCTTCGTCGCGATGTTCGATCCGTTTGGTGTGACGCAGATGCTGGAAGGCATCCACACTTTGAGTCACCTTCGTGCATTCCTCCCTCACTTCTCGAAATCGCTGGTCGGCCCCCATCAGCTTTTCTTGTGCTACCGTCAAGGTCTGACTGAGAACGTCCAAGAGCCGAGCGGAATTGATGCGTGCGGCTGGTTCGATCCAACTTCCCGCCGCTTCATTGAGCCGACAGGCTTCCTCGATCTGTCGCTCTACACGCTCGACTTCCGCCACGGCGGCTGCCCGCTCCATGGCCGCATGCCGCAGTTTCAACTCTGCCTGCTTCAGACGCTGCTGATGAAATCGCAGCAGACGCTCAAGACTGAACTGAAATTTCTGCATCGGAATCGCCTCAATATGGCCATGCGGCGGCGAGGCGTTGCATGGCTTCGCACGTCTGGGCGTGAGTACGCGGTTTGTTCAGACCTTGTTGCAGGAAGGCGTTCACTTGCGGCATCAGCTTGATGACCAAGTCCACTTGCGGGCTGCTTCCGGCGACATAGGCTCCGATGCGCAGCAGGTCTTTCACGTCGGCGTGAGTCTCCATGATGTTGCGAATTTTGCGGGCCGCGTGTTGTTGAGCCGGCTCGGTGACGTGCAGGAATGCGCGGCTGACACTGTTGGCGATGCTGATCGGCGGGAAATGCCCCGACTCGGCAATCTTCCGGTCCAGCACAATGTGACCGTCGAGCAATGACCGAGCGGAGTCCGCGACCGGTTCGCCCAAGTCATCCCCTTCGACCAGCACGGTCAGAAACCCGGTGATGCTTCCGGTGACTCCGTTGCCGAGTTGCTCAACCGTGTTCGCCAGCAACTGAAACACCGACGGAGTGTAACCGCGCGCACTGGGAGGTTCACCGAGTGTCAGGCCCAATTCGCGCTGTGCCATTGCGAGTCGCGTGAGACTGTCGAGAAAGAACAGCACGTTCTTGCCGCGTGCCCGGAACGAATCGGCCATCGCGATTGAAGTCTCCACCGCGCGGATGCGCATGAGCGGCAACTGGTCGGAACTGGAGATCACGACTGCCGACCGAGCCAACCCATCCTTGCCGAGGCTGTCTTCAATGAATGGCCGCAGCTCGCAGCCGCGTTCGCCGACGAGGCAGATCACGTTGAGGTCCGCTTCTGCCGTCTTGGCGATTTGCCCGAGCAACGTGCTCTTGCCGACGCCGCTTCCCGCGAAGATGCCCAGCCGCTGACCGCGCCCGCACAACAGTAAGCCGTCGATCGCCTTTTGCCCGGTGATGAACGGTTGCTCGATCCGCTCACGCTTCAACGCCGATGGCGGCGTGTTGCGAACGATCCGGCGTTCGTGCGGCCTGATCGGACCGAGTTCCTCTGCATCGAGTGGTCGGCCGAGTCCATCGAAGACACGCCCCAAGATTCCCTTCCCCACGGGAACCGATCGTCGCTCGGGCAAGCGGACCACGGGAAGTCCGGTGCGCAGCAACTCCGCTGACTCATACGGCGCAAGTTGCGAGAGTCCCCGCTTGAAGCCGATCACCTCGGCTGGAATTTGGTGGCCGCTCGGCTCGTGGATGACGCATTGGTCGCCCAGCGCGGCAGGAAGCGCGCATGCAAACCCGTCCTCGACAACTTGCAGACGACTCTGCAAGCGAAAGCCGTCGCAGCTTTCGACATCGCGCGTCAGGCGCTTAAGGTCCAACTTCATCATGGCCGCTGACCGTCGAAAGGAGTTGTCGCCGAATCTCTTCGACTTGGTGACGCAGTTCGTACACGACTTTGATCTCACCCGCCGTCGCTCGGCAGTCGCCACGTGCGAGCGTCGCATCGGCGACGTATTGCAGCGACCGCTCGCCCTCGGATCCCGAACCGCGAATCGCGGGAAGCTCCTCCAGCAGCGCGAGGTCTGCCGGGTGCAGTCGAATGATCGCGGCCTCGCGCGTTTGCAGCCGCGCGAGAACTTCATGCACGAGGTTCTCAATCGGAAAGCGATCGCGTTCGATCTGCTCGAAGATCAACTTGGCCGCGATCGCGTGCGCGAGCTCAATCGTCGCTTCTCGAACTTCACTCACGAGACCGTTCAGTTGCTGGTCGCCACGTCGCATGGCTTGCTGAAGTTCGAGCAGTCCTCGCGCGAAGTTTTCACGCTCACGCTGCAAAGCCTGTCGTTCTTGTTCGAGTGCTTCGAGTGTGCGCTGTTCGAGAGAGTGTCGTGCGGCGTGGCTCTCACCGGACGCGGGCGACTTGAGGGATTGGTGGCTGCGACCGACCGCTGGCTCGATGCGCCGCGCGAACTCGGCGCGCAGCCACTCGGGAACAGCCGCCCCTCTTTCGGCTGGGACGACCGTCCGAATCGGCAGACTCAGCGGAATGCGGACTTCAATCATTCCCGTCGCTCCTGCGGTGCGACTCAAACATTCGGCACGATTGGCCGAATGCGTTTGAAGAGAGTGTTCACCGCCACTCGATTGTTTCGGTACTTCACCGACACAAGGTTGCACCAAAATCGTCACATCCTCCGCGATCAGCAAATTTCTCCACGACTTCGGTCGGACACCGGATGATTCCGATCACTCAGTCCGCTCCGGCCGTCGCGCGGATCGCGCTCATGCCGCGAAGGACGACACGAAACCGGACGAGGCGCAGGGCAGCCCGTCCGCGTTTGAGTTGATGCTCGCCATGACCGCTGGTCCACCGCCGGTCACGCCGCACGAAGTCCCACTCACTCCCGCAGTGGCAGGCACCGCCGAGCGAGTCGGTGCGGGAGCCGATCTGGCAGCGATCTCCGCTCGTGCAAACCTGTTGGCGGACTCCATTGCTTCCGCAATCAAGACCAGTGAAACCAAGACCAGCGAAACCAAGGCGGGGGAACCAACGACGGCAACGTTGCCCGGCGACACAACAGGTGTCACTTCCAGCGGTCTCGCGAAAGGTGTCGCTCCCAGCGGCCTCGTGAATCCGGGCGAGATCGAAGGAACGGAGAATGATTCCCATGCGGCCACGTCTTCCGCTCAGATTGCTCCCGATCCCTTTGCTCCCGATCCCTGCCCGCGCGTCTTGCCGGATCAGGCGGGCCAAGCCGCTCACGAGCAGTCCTCGCAACCGCCAGAGTCGGCTGCACAGGATGCGATCTCCCAACCGAGCGTGACAGAGATCGCGACAATGGCTGAGCGTTCACAGCAACTGGCACAGGACGCGGCACAGCATCGTGCGGAGCGGTCACCTCCTGCGGAGAAGTTGCCGCGTGCGGACGTGACTCTCGAAGAAGTCACAGTCGTCGATGACTCGAAAGCGAGAGCCGCGAACGTCACTGCGCGCAGAGCCGATGGAGTCGCAGCGGCGGGAGCGGTTGCGGCCACCGTGTCACCGCTCGGACGGATTGCCAGCACGCCCGAACAGGCTCCGACAGCAGTGGCCTCGTCGCCGTTGGTGTCGGTCGAATTTCGGCATCTACTCGCGAAGGACTTCGTCAAGCCGCCGCGCGGTTTGGAATCGCTCGACGTGGCCTTCAGCACGCGGGAGTGGAAAGAACACTCGCGTCTCATGGCCAGTGTGACCGCGTTGCACTCGGATCAGACGGCCGTCACAGCACACCGTCGCGTCGAAGAACGCGTTGCTCCGTCGCAGGCCGACTCCGATCACGTCGGTTCGCAGCCGAATCGAGACCTCGCATCACCGGTCTCGCTATCAGCAGTCCCCTCTCCGACGGCAGCCCCGTTCAAGTTCACTGCCGACACCGACGCGACCGTGGCCGAGCAACTGGCAACCGCCGTTTTGAACCAGTTGGATGCGGAGCCACTCACCGCGCGGACGTTCCGAATGCGGCTCGACCCGCGCGAGTTGGGGCCGGTTGAAGTGCAGCTCACCGTCGTGAACGATGTCGTTTCGATCCGCTTCGTGGCGAATGATGAGGCCGCTCGACAGGTCATCACTCGACAACTCGATGATTTGCGGCAGTCGTTCACCAACTCCGGCATCTCGTTCGGCCAATTCGATGTCGGCTCGAACGGCGGCGGCGGGCAGCGATCGCCACAGACGCGCGACGACCATCCTCCGTTCGGGACATCTGCTCGCCGCGGCGTTCCGGCGGACTGGTCGTCGCGATTCCAGACGCACGATGCGAGCGACGAACGCTATGCGGGACGGCTCAACTTTGTTGCGTGAGCGTGGCATTTCCCACACGGCAATGAACCGATTGCCGGCGGAGCAGCCAGATTCGCCGAAAGTCGGGTGAGTTTTGCGGCCCGCTTCAAATTGAGTGTTGCCGACCAGCCTGCGTGATCGAAAGGAGAACGTGCGGGAATCATCGGACTCTCCTCCCAGCGAGCTGTTGTCGTCCGACGCGATGGCGCAGCAGAGCCAGCAGAAGGAACGTTTCATGGCGAGTGGTCAAATCACGTCGCAGGTTGGCCAAGATCAATTCTTAAAGTTGATGGTGGCACAACTGAAGTCTCAGGATCCGTTGGAGCCAATGAAGGACCAGGAGTTTCTCGGGCAGTTGGCTCAGTTCTCGACACTCAGCGGAATCGAGAAATTGAACGCCAATTTTTCCGACATGTTGTCGCTCCAGCAGATTACTCAAGGGTCGAATCTGATCGGACGACAAGTCGTTTACAAAGACGCGGATGGCAAGACGACGCAGGGGACGGTGCAGGGATTCGCGGTCAACCAAGGTCGAGTCGAATTGCAGATTGGGAACGATGCCGTCGGTTTGGACCGTGTGGTTGGAATGTATTCGGCCGCCGCGTAGAGGATGCAGGTAGTTCAAGTGGCAAGGTGGATTGAGTCGGAGACTCAATCGGTTCGCGATCGAGCGGGATTCGTCCGTCAGATGCTGACGCGAGTCATTCAGGAAGATTGAGGAGCCATCGTGAGTACGGCAGGGACGCCGGCAACAGTTGATTTTCATTGCCGAAAGATCCCGCACCATGAATAGCTCTTTGTTTACGAGTGCATCGGCGCTCCACGCCCATCAAGAGATGCTCAACCTCGTTGGCAACAACTTGGCCAACGCGAACACGACCGGCTTCAAGTCACAGCGGCTGCGATTCTCGAACCAGTTCGCGCAGTTGCTGACGGCTCAGAGCGCACCGACGGACACGAATGGTGGTCGGAATCCCGTGCAGATCGGTCTCGGTGTGCAGGTTGCCGCCGCCGACACGAATCTCGGGCAAGGGACGTTCGAGAACACTGGCCGCAAGCTCGATTTGGCGATTCAGAACAGTGGCTTCTTCGTCCTGAAGAACGGGCCGGAGACGTTCTACACGCGTGCCGGTTCGTTCGCGGTCGATTCCATGAACCACCTCGTTGATCCCGCCACGGGGGCCAAGGTGCAGCGCACGGGAGTGGCCGGCGAAGGAACGGAAACATCCCCCGCCTTCCAAAAGCTGGGTGTGGGAGACATCACGATCCCCAAAGGAATCACCATTCCCGGTAATGCGACACAGAACATCAAGTTCAAAGGAAATCTCAACTCTCAAGCCAAGGAGTCGGTCTCGGAAGTCTTGACGATGGGACAGCCGCTCACCGAAGGAGTCTTGGCCGCCACGTCGAGTACTCGGCTGAATAACCTCAGTCAGACCAGCACACCGTACGTGGCGGGCGATCAAATTGAGATCACGGGAAAGCGCGTCGATGGAACCTCCATCACCGCCTTCTACACTGCCACGGGAACAGCGGCCGACACTGTGGGTGCGGTGCTGAATGTCATCAGCGATGCCTTTTTGTCAGCAACTCCCGGTGTTGGAGCCACGGCGTCCATCGACAGCGCGGGCCACATTGTCTTGGCCGCGAACCAAGCCGGTCCGGCGAGCTTGACGCTGAACCTCAAGAGCAATCCGACCGATCCGACGCCGCTCAGCGGCAACACACAGTTCACCAGCTTCCAGCTCACCGTTGATGGCAAAGTGGCCGACACCGCCACGACCGCCATCCAAGTTTTTGATGCCCAGTTCGCACCTCACAATGTGACATTCAATTTCCAAAAGGTCTCGGCCAGTCGTTGGGACGTGACGGCGTCGCTCCAATCGGGTGAAGGTGTCATCACGGGGTTTGGCAACGACAACAAGGTCGCGGGACTCACCTTCAACGAGAACGGCTCCTTTCTGGGAGTCGTCGATACGAGTGTGACCGAAGTCATGGCGTCCCATCAGCCGCTGACCATCGGCGGTCGTCCGGCCACTGCGGCAACATCCCTCAGCACCCTCGATCAACATTTGGGAGCGGCTTACGGAGGGGGCGATGCGATTCGCATCACGGGTCTGGACCACGATGGCATTCCCGTCGGTCCCATCGACTTCCCCGCTGCAGGAAAGACAGTTGGCAACCTGATCGCCGCGATCAACAGCGCGTTCACGGAGGCGACCGCATCTCTGAATGCCTCGGGCGTGATTGAGCTGACGGCGAAGGTCTCGGGACAAAGTCAGCTCAAGCTCGACCTGAAAGATCTGCCCACCAATATTGGTGGTGTCACCAACTACAGCGACTACCGTCAGGTCGTTCGTGGAACGGACGGTGACGACAGCATCACGTTCCAAATCAGCAGCCTCGCTTCGTTCGGCAATCCTCAAACGGTCACGCTCGGGTTCGGCACGACCAACGGTTTTGATGGCTTGTCGCAATTCGGCGGCTTCACTTCAGCCGCCTCAACGGAACAGGATGGCTTCGCGCAGGGAACGCTCGTCGATGTGAGTGTCGAGGCGGACGGAATCGTGACCGGTCAGTTTAGTAACGGTCGCTCGGAGGCGATTGCACAGGTCGCGCTCGCCTCCTTCGCCAATGCGGAAGGATTGGACCGGAAGTCGAACAACTACTTCCAATTCAACACGAACTCCGGTGAACCGGTCATCACGGCTCCACTGTCGGGAAGCGCCGGATCGATCCAGAGTGGCGCGTTGGAGAGTTCCAATGTCGATATCGGAATCGAGTTCACACAGTTGATCACGGCCCAACGCGGCTACCAGGTCAACGCGCGCGCCTTCAGCATCGCGAGCCAGATGCTGGAAGAGACCGCGAACCTGCTCCGTTGATTGAGCAGATTCATCGAGTCGCTCTGAACTGAATCGCGCCGAGAACCTCGACAACACTCCAATCTTGGGCTCTCCGCCATTCGTGTTGATTCTTGTGGTACATCAGCCGCAGGGCGCTAGCCCCGGTTCGATTTCGCTTAACCGGGGCTAGCGCCCTGCGGCT
>JAYVOX010000606.1:0-15383 GCA_043757695.1 Schlesneria sp. | reverse complement strand
GGTTGTCGTCCGCCGAGCAGTCGGATCACGGGCGCGACGAACTCGTGAAACGTGAAGATGGCCGAGGTCGGGAAGCCGGGCAGGATGACGACCGGCTTGCCCTTCGTGACCGCCAGACAGAGCGGCTTGCCCGGCTTGAGGGCCACGCCGTGAGCCACGATGCCGGGGTCGGTCAGCTCCGCGACGACGCGATAACACAGATCGCCTTTCCCTTTGCTCGTCCCTCCCGAGAGGAGCACCAGGTCCGACTCAGCCAGCGCCGCGTGCAACATGCTGCGCAGGGCCTCGACATCGTCGCGCACGATGCCCCAGAAACGAGGCCGTCCGCCCAACTCGCGCACGGCGTCGGCGAGGACTTGCGAGTTCGAGTCGTACACGGCCGCCGGTCGCATCGGTTGGCCGGGAGCGATGATCTCGTTGCCCGTTGAAACGATCGCCACGCGCGGCAGCCGCCAGACTTCGACCTGCGTTTCGCCGAGCGCGGCCAAGACGCCGGTCTCGCGGCTCGTGAGGACCACGCCTCCGCGCAGCACGGTCTCTCCCGTCGCGATGTCCGTCCCGGCGAAGGCGACTCCCTGCCCGGGCGTGACCGCGCGGCGGATCAACACCAAACCGCCGCGTTCCTCGGAATGCTCGACCATCAGGATCGCATCGGCTCCGCGCGGGATCATGCCGCCGGTGGAGATCGCGACGGCTTCGCCCGACTGAATTTCGACCGTGGGTGCGGTCCCGGCATCGAGTGACTCGTCGAGCAGCCGCACGCTCTTCGGAGCCAGTTCGCTCGACCCAAACGTGTCGGCCGCTCGCACGGCGAACCCGTCGAAGTTCGAGCGATCGAACGACGGCACATCGACACGAGCAATAACATCGCAGGCCAGCACGCGGCCCAACGCCTCGCCCAGCGAGACACGCTCGGCCCCGAGCGGCTGCAGCGACAAGGCCGCCCGAAACCGCAGTTCGGCCTCATCGCGATCAATCACATCGAGAAACTGTTCCTGGTCGGACATGGCGTTCCCTGATGAGAATCACATTTGATGACATGAAACTTTTCCACGTTTAGCCCCAACGCCATCGGCGTGGGCGCATTCGACGCGTGGCCCTCGTTCGCTCCCACGCCGATGGCGTTGGGGCTAAACGTCACACTGATGGCCGTGCGAGGGAACTCACCCATCCCGGCTGCGTGGCGGTCGCAGCGAGTCCTTCAAGCTGATGAAGTCTGACAGCAGAAAGATCACGGTGAAGAATGCCAGCAGCAGTTCCATCATCGTCACCAACTTGGCCGGGATCGTCTGCGGCGTGATGTCTCCGTAACCGAAGAACGTGAAGTTGAGAAAGCTGAAGTACAGACACTCAAACATCAGCTCCGGACGTGTGACTTCGAGATTGATTGAACCGAGGCTGCGGGGATCAGCGGTGATGAGGCACCAGTAATCGAGTCCGAACGACAGGATGATCTGCGCCATGTTCACGAGCATCAACGCCATGAACCTGTGGTAGGGGATGTCCTTCGCCGTCGCGAGCAGAATCTGTTGCAAGTCCTCGACGAAGAAGAAGCTCGTCTTGGCCGCCGTCACCACCGCCACGAGCACGCACACCATTTGAGGATCGAGCCACTTATGAGCGATCACTTCTTGAAGCATCGCCGCGATGAGTACGATCACCACCACCTCGCCCCCCTGCCGCAACGTGCTGTAGAGCAGCGATTGTCGATTCACTTCCACGTTGGACCTCTCTCTGGCCGTAGGATGGGCACTCCTGCCCGTCCCTGTATTTGGGATTGAAGCGGACAGGCAGGAGTGCCCATCCTACGATCGATCATTGATACAGAAACACCTCGACCTCGGTACCCGGCGGCTGGCCTTCGCTGTCGGCGGGGACGATGACGAAGCCGTCGGCGCGGGTGGTGGAACTGAGGATGGAGGCCCCGCTGATCGCGAGCGGCTCGGCCTCATCGCCGCGCACGATCACGCGAGCGTAGTCCACGCGACCGACCGTCGAGACGAGCTTGCGCAAAAGGCGAACTCGCACGCGGCGGTAAGGCCAGTCGCGCGAACGGCCGCCGAGTGTGCGGATCGCTCGTCCCGCGAAGAAGTCGTAGGCGCACAGGCACGAGACCGGATTGCCGGGGAGCAGGAAGACGAGTCGTCCGCCCAGGCGTCCCATTCCGGTGGGGCTGCTCGGCCGCATCGCAATGCCGTGAATGGCGAGTTCCCCTTCGGCGCCCAGCAGTCGGGGAACGTGATCTTCCTGACCGACGCTCGATCCGCCCGAGACCAGCACGACATCGGCATCGGCGTACAGAGCGTCTCGAATCGCGGCGGGGTCGTCGGGAATGATGTCGCTCAGGATCGGTTGGCCTCCGTCGCGCGCGATCAATGCGGCGAGCATCGGCCCGTTGGCGTCGGCGATCTGATAACCGGAGGGGGGCGTCCCGGCAGGCAGCAACTCATTGCCCGTGATGAGGACTCGCACACGCGGCCGGCGAACCACCGCGACTCGACCGATGCCAATCGACGAGAGGACGCCGATGTCCTGAGGTCGCAGCACCCGACCGGCCGATTGCACGATGTCGCCACTGCGGATGTCCTCGCCCACCTGACCGACGTGCTTGCCGGTCGAGACGGGTTCGAGAACCCGCAGTGTTTCACCGTCGAGTTCGCTCAGTTCGACAGGCAACACGGCATCCGTACCGATTGGCAGCGGAGCACCGGTCATGATCCGCACGGCCTCGCCGATCGAGACCGCTCGCGGGAACGGCTCACCCGGCAGACAAGTGCCGACGATTTGTAGCGGCAGCGGGTTGTATGAGGTCGCGCCGTAGGTCGCTTCCCCCTGCAAGGCGAAGCCGTCCATCATCGACCTCGCAAATCCGGGGACGTTGACGAGGCTCGTCACGTCGCGAGCCAGCACACGTCCGGCCGCTTCAAACAGTCCGATCCCTTCCGTCGGCAAATCACCCGGCAGTGGCAGGACCGAGTCGATCCAAGCCAGCGCCTCCTCCACGGTCGCTCGCTGAGCAAACCCCTTCATGCGGACATCGGCGTTCGTCTGTGAGGGCTTGGCGGCGGACATCAACCAGGCTTTCGCGAGTGATCGAAGGTCGTGAGATGTTCACGTTTAGCCGCAACGCCAGCGGCGTGCGTGCGAGGCCACGGTTGACTCCCATTCACACCCGCGCCGTTGGCGTTGGGGCTAAACAATTGGTCCAAGCATAGCAGCCCGATTCGGATGAAGCACTCGGGCCGCGTTGTTCGAGGATGGCCGTCGTCCTCTCATCGCTCAGCATTCGGACCTCGTTCCCAAGATGATCTCGTTGATCTCGTTCCCAAGCTCCGGCTTGGGAACGCAATCCACCAAGCTCCAGCTTGGCGAGCCGCCGAGGAAGCTGGAGCTTCCAAGACCGGCGTTCCCAAGCCGGAGCTTGGGAACGAGGACGAAGCCGGAGCTTGGGAACGAGGACGATCAAGCCGGAGCTTGGGAACGAGGCCGAACACTTGGGGCAGATTGTTCGATGAGGACCATCCTCCTATCATCGCCCTGCATTCCTGTAGGTCTCTGGTCTGGGTGTCTGTTCCATGTCGATCACCGTCGAATTGTTTGGCATCCCGCGCGCGCGGGCCGGAATCGCTCGAACAATCTCGGCGGGACGATGTTTGGGCGATGTGCTGGCCGACTTGGCGAGGCGGTTTCCCGGATTGGCCGCAGCGTGCATCGACGGCAGGCGTTTGCGTCCCGGCTTCACGGCGAATCTGGGAGGTCGGCGTTTCGTCACCGCAGCGGAGACTCTACTGGCGGAAGGAGACACGGTGTTGATCCTGTCGCTGGACGCGGGTGGGTAATGGTTCTTGTAGGATGGGCACTCCTGCCCGTCCGGATTTGGTGTTGAAGAGCGGACGGACGAGGCGTCCATCCTACGAAACGAGCCACCTGTGCAGCGCGACGTTCCCGGATATCACGGCGGCTACCTGCGGGTCGATCTGACGACCGGTTTGTCGGGGCGTGTCTCGTTGGATGAAGCCGTGTTGCGAAGCTGCCTTGGCGGGAGCGGGCTGGGGGTCGAGTTGCTGCTGCGCGAAGGGACGGCGACGGTTGAGCCACTCGCGCCCGAGGCCGCACTCGCGTTTGTGTTCAGTCCGCTGGTGGGCAGTCCGCTGACGACATCGGCCAAGTTTGCGGTGGTGTCCAAGAGTCCGTTGACGAACCGGATCAATGACTCACTCGCCAGCAGCGGCTTTGCGATCTCAGGCAAGAAGACGGGGCACGATGCGATCGTGATCGTGGGCCGCGCGCCAACGCTCTCGATCCTCGTGATTGATGATGATCGAGTGCGACTCGAACCGGCGGGCGATCTGGTCGGGATGCCGAACCGCGCGACACAAGCTGCGGTGCGCGAGCGGCTCGGCGCGGACTTTCAATGCGCAACGATTGGGCCGGCGGGCGAGAAGCTGATTCGCTACGCGACGATCTCGCACGATGGTCGTCATGCCGGACGAGGGGGCAGCGGCGCGGTCCTTGGCTCGAAGAACATCAAGGCGATTGCCGTGCGCGGCTCGAAGCGGTCGCGGTGGGCGGAGCCCGAGAAACTGGTGACCTATGCGCGGCAGCTTTCGGAAAAATCGTTCGGCCCGGCGACGGCGAAGTACCGCGAGTTGGGAACGGCCTCGAACCTGCTGACCTTCAACCGGCTCAACGTCTTGCCGACTCGCAACTTTCAGCAGGGAAGCTTTGCCGGAGCGGTCGCGATCTCACCCGAAGAGTTGAACGTCACACGAGACCGCACACGCGCGTCATGCGCTGCCTGCACGATCGGATGCGAGCATCTCTACGGCCTGCGCAACGGTCAGGGGAACGTGCGGCTGGAGTACGAAAACCTGTTCGCACTCGGTTCACTCTGCGGTATCGACGATCCCGAGATCGTGCTGCAAGCGTGTCAGAAATGCGATGAGTTGGGTCTCGACACGATCAGCGCGGGGGGGACGATTGCCTTCGCGATGGAGTGCGCCGAGCGGGGCTTTCTCGATGAGCCGTGGCTTCGATTTGGAGACGGTGTCGCGTTGCTGCGTGCTCTGGACTCGATCGTGAGCGGCGAGGAAATCGGCTCGCTGCTCGCACAGGGAAGCCGCAGCATGTCACTGCAAATCGGACACGACTCGATCCACTTCGCTCCCCAAGTGAAGGGTCTCGAAATCCCCGGCTACGATCCGCGCGGACTCCAGACGATGGCCCTCGGTTTTGCCGTTGGTTCGCGCGGCGCGGACCACAATCGCTCGGGGGCCTATGAGGTCGATTTCTCGGAAGCGGTTGATCGTCGCAACGTCGGGCCGGAAGCGGCCGTGCTGGCCATCGAGACGGAAGACAAAGCCGCGCTGATGGACTCACTGATCCTGTGCAAGTTCCTGCGCGGAGTCTTCACCGACTTCTTCGCCGACTCCGCCGAGATGCTGCAACTCGTCACTGGCTGGGACGTGACGGCGAGCGAACTGCGCGCGACGGCTCAGCGCATCGTCACGTCCAAAAAACGCTTCAACATCCTCGCCGGATGGACTCCCGCCGAAGACACGCTGCCCGAGCGAATGCTCACGCAGGCCTTGCCGGATGATGCGCGAGCCGCGCTCTCCGCAGAACGGCTGTCGTCACTGGTGAGGGCGTACAACGTCGCACGCGGTTGGACGGAAGAGGGCTGGCTGATCGAGGCGGCTCAGTAGTGCGCGGCCCCAGTCGGCAAGTAGGATGCGTTCGTGAAGTTGGAAGATGGGCACTCCTGCCCGTCTCACCGTGAGTGACAAACAGGGACGGGCAGGAGTGCCCATCCTCCAATGATGAAAGCCACCATGCCCGAGACATTCATCCTCATCCCCGGCCGAACCAGCGATCAGGGCTGCGGCATCAGCGAAGGAAAGTTTTTGGAGAAGTACCAGCGTGAGATCAACACGCTTCAAGTCGCTCCCGGCGACATGGCACGCCTCGGTCTGGCCGATGGCGACCGAGTACGTCTGACCGGCGAAGAGGGACAGGTCGTCGAGGTCAACATCACTCCCGCTAAAAAAGATGAGCTTCCGGAAGGGATGCTCTTCATCGCCTATGGAGACATCTCCAGCCGCCTGATGGCTGGCGACACGCACGGCTCGGGAATGCCGACGAGCAAAGGGATGGATGTGGTGTTGGAAGCGATCAAAGCCTGAGCCGTTCGGGGCTCGTCGCGTCGTTTGCCTGCTTCCTGCCAGAACTCCATCAACGAAAAACCCCCGTAGTTGCGGGGGTTTTTCTATCAGTGAAGCGGCGTCGCCCGACTACTTCTTCTTCGCGGCTTTTTTGACGGCCTTCTTGGCGGGCTTGGCATCAACCGGTTTCGCGGCCGCAGCGACGGGCTTGGCGGCGGCTTTTTTCGCAGCGGCCGTCTTCTTCTTGTCACCGAAGATCGCGTCGTAGTTCTTCCAAAATTCTGGGGTCGTCCCCGTTCGCACGATTGGTCCGCTCATGTGGTCTGTCCTCTGTCGAAATCGAAGTCAGGGTAATGCAGTTCAACGCCGTTCAGCGCCACCGCGATCAAGGTTCAAGTGAATGCTCGACACGCTCTCTCTTGAAGAGCGGCTGATTCTTCTGGCAGGTGTCGAGACTGTCAAGCAGGTGGATCGATGTGACCTCAACTTCACTTGTGTTCGCTCCGAGCATCGACTCAACTGGCTCGTGTCTTCGCGTGGACGAAGAGTTCATCGGTTTGATCGGAGTCTTGGGGAGTCGTCACCGTGTTTCCAGTTGATGGATTTGGCAACGAGCGTCGGTTTCGAGCCGCTTGGGATGCGGTCGAAATCGTCCGACCTGTGCGTTACTCGCTCTTCACGTTTGGAGCGTCGGACCTGCCGTACTTTCTGGTCCTCTCGGGACTCGGTGCGGACAAGACCGTCAGCATCACGAAGGGTGAGGTCAAGATCACGCGGCCGCTGATCATCACTCCCGAGAACGCGCGGCCCGAGTTCCAAGACTTCTTCGAGGACGCGGAAGACGAAGACCTCGCGCAGTTCATCCTTGCGCGATCCGCCTCGTTCTCCAACCTCAAGCTGCAAAATCAAAGCGGTCCCAAACGAATCGTCAGCGACAGCGTGGAAGAAGTCGTCGCGAAACTCAATCGCCAGCTCGATGATGAGGAAGAAGAGCACGTCGCGATTCTCACGGCCCCTCAAGCACTGGCCGGTTTCGCCGTCCTCCGCTACGCCAGCGACCGCATCATGCAAAGTGCCCCGGACAACATTCAAGAACTGCGCGAACGCGGGTTCCTGCCGTAAGGCGGCCGTTGAAAAAGTAACTCGAAACGTGAGCGAGGGACGATGGTGTTAGCGATTTGGGTCGGGCGTTCCATGCCGCACTGTTCAGCTTGATCCGTCTGCTGAGATCACTCGCCGACTGGCAACTCATAGACCAGCACCTTGCGGTAGCTGATCCCGCCTGCGACGCCATCCAGAACGACGTGGCCGCGCGCGGGAACCGCTTTGCCGAGCGTTGCCTTCAACACGTCCTTGCCGTTGATCGCGACTTGCACTGTCTTGTCGCGAGCGCGGATGCGGAGTGTGTTCCATTTGCCTTCAGCCAGACTGGCGTTCGAGAGCGGCGGGTCCGAACCGAACAAAGAGCCGGTCGAGTACTGATCGACGTTCTTTTGCGTGAGATCATTCGCGAGATGAATCTTGGCTCCGTTCTCGAACGGGTTGCCGCGACCATCGAAGCGCAGATAGACGCCCCCCATCGCCGTAGGGCCAGTCACCTTCCATTCGCACGTCAGTTCCAAGTCACCGTACTGCTGGTCTGATTGCAGGTACGACCCATTCGAGCGCGCGGTGTCGGCGAGGAACTCACCCAACTCGCCCCGTTTCCACTTTCGATTCCCGACGGGCTTCCATTCGAGTTTTTCGTACAGCGTCTCCTTGTCTTTCGCCGCCTGCTTCGCGGAATCAGAGGCGGGAGCGAGGGCGAGGGCTTCATCGAGGAAGCGAGTCCCGTCCGAGAATTTGCCGCGCGCGATCTCACGCTGACCTTGAATGAGCGACCGCGCGGCGAGCCGTTCGACGAACATCTCTCCCTCACCCGACGCACGCTTCAACCAGCTCTCGGCCACCTTATCGAACAACTTGCCCTGAAAGTGGAGATAGATTCCGAATCGGAGCGCCTTCGCCGCGTCACCCTTGTCCGGCCCCGAGTCGGCCAGTACGACGAGATCACCGGGCGTCAGTTCACTCAACTTTTTGACGACCGATTTGTCCTTCAATTTGAGGTGCAGTTCGTCTCCCTCGCGACGGTCGAAATCGAAGCGCGTCCCTCCCACGCGAACGTTGGCTCCCGGCTTAAGTCCCTCGACGGCACGAGTCACATCGCGGCGGAACTCGGCCATGTGTTCGGCCACTTCGATGTCCCACGTCACCAGCGTGCGGTCTGCGGCGAGTTCCTTGTTGGTCAACGCTTGCTGTGCCAGCGCGAGTGCTTCGCCCCCTTCTCCCGCCGCCAGACGCTTCGACAGTGCGTCCCAGTGCGATGAGTACGGCAACGGCAACGTGAGCGGATCGACCGGCTTTTCCATCGGCTTCGAATTCTTCGCCGTTTCCTCAGCGGACTTCATCGCAGCGTCATCGGTCTGCGCCACGGCGACCTTCGCAGCGATTGACCGACCGACGAACGAGCGGCCCCACGACGGACCATCGCTGAGTCGCACCAAGAACAGGTCACCACTCGTGCGCGGGTCATCGCAGTAGAACAGCCACTGCTCATCTTCCGTCACCCAGAACTGACGATGCCGTGGACTGGTTTGATAGTTGTCGAGCTTCAACTCCGCGATGACTTCCGGCGCACCAAACGGCTGCTTGATCGAACCGCGTCGCGCCCGCTCAAGCTTCGCTCCGTCGAATGCAAACTGACGCAGTCCATCCGCCGACAGATGCGGATGATGCGCGGGCAACTCGAACTTCAACGTCTTTCCGAACAGCTTGCGACTCGACGCCCGCACCGCCGCGCGCGTGAGTAACTCGTCGCCCCCTTCTTCGGTCCAATAGAGCCGCAGTCCGTCCGCCGAGAGCTGCGACGAACGCCACGCGCGATCGGTCTTCTCGTCAGTGCGGATGATCTCCTTCTTCTTGAACGGGGCGGTGCGATCGCTGCGTGTCAGTTGCCAGAGGCGCGCCTTTTCGGGGACGGCATAGACCAACATCAAGCCGTTTTCGGTAACAGACGGCGACGCGGGGAGATCGGCCCCGCTCGATTCGGCCACGAGTTCCGGCTTCGCAAAATCGTGATAAGGCGAGACGCGCGTCGCCACGTAAACGCCGCGCAATCCGCCACGATCACTTACGAACCAGATCGTCTGGCCGTCCTCGGAGACGAACGGATCGAAGTCCCGATCGGGCGAGTTGAGCGACTTCAATTCGATGGACTTGCCAACCGCCGCCTCGAAGAACGGCGCGTTCAATAACGGTGGCTCTGCGAGCACGTCCCCTTCATCGAGTGGCGTCTCCACCTCGAACTCGACCTCGTCGATGGAAGGGACAGAGACCTCGCGCGACGCCCTTCGTCCACCGGGCTTCTCGACCGAGATGACCACGCGCCCGCGCGGCACTTGGATTTCGAGCGGCGTCTGCGCGAGCGTCTCGTCCGCGCCGCGCACGACATCCATCCCGACGAACACGAGGCAACCGGGGGGCGTCGAGTAGACCTTCAACGACACGAGTTGGTCTTCACGCCCGAGAGGCACATCGCGCGGGTTCATAACGGGAGGACCGAGCGGCCCATTCGACGCGACTCGCTTGGCCTCAGTCTCATCGGTCTCAAACTTGGTCGATGATCCGCAGCCGGACAGACTCAGCCACAGCAACGTCAACGCTGCAAGGCAAACGTGGCGCGGCATGTTCGAGGAGCGGCGGCTCAATCGAATACAGGCCACCGATCGGCAATCCGCCTTCGTCAGAGGTACAGACCGAGGTTCAATCAAAGTGCTTTGCATGACGTGATCGCTGAAGAGAGTTGACGTTTTTCCAATCTTCCAGAAACAACACTGGAGGATGGGCACTCTTGCCCGTCCGGCTTTCGCAGACGCGGCACAACAGGCCAAAAGCACGACGGGCAAGAGTGCCCATCCTACTGCCCGCAGTTTTTCTGGCTGGCCCTGATCGGACTCACTTGGCAGAGGGCTGGTCGGCCTTCGGAACCTGTCCCGTTTTCGTCGGCTCGGCGGGAGTCGGTTTTGGGAATGTCAGGTCCAATTGCCAGCCGTGGAAGTTGGCCACGATGCGGCGTTGATCGGGATCGGGTTCCAATCGGGGCGGCGTGTTTCGAGAGTTCTCTCGGGTCTCATACAGCAGGCGTCCGGTTCGTTTATCGAGCAGTGTGGCCGAGAGCCGACTCATGTTGGAGAACGGGTCGGCAGCCGCTCCATTCACTTGGTTCGAGAGCAACAGCACCGGCAACCGCGCCGGTTGCAGTCGGTCAAACCCCACGTCCTTAACCGGAGTGGTCCAGAGCCGCCGACCGTCGGCACGCTGGATCGAGCTGACATAACCTTGCAACGGTCCACCGTCTCGACTGGGAGACGTATCTGTCACGAACACGATGTCGCGGTCGGGCTGTCGTTGGACGAACAGTTGCCCGCGGTGAATGTTTTTCAACGCGAACGGCAAGTCCACGCGATACCGTTCGCGACCATCGGCCAGCCCGACGACCACCCAGCGCGATTGCTCCTCGTGGACTTCCAAGAACGCCACGTCGTGATCGTCGATCACCGTCATCAAGTCCTTTGCGCCGAGTGGCCGAGTCCACACGTCCTCGTCCCGCATGAGGTCTCGCATCGTGATGGCTTTTTCCTCTCGCTGCGATACGGACAACATCCGCGCGCCGATGTCCCACACCACTCCATCGCTCCCCTGCGGACGCCGCTTCGCAATATCGGCACCATCCAGCGTCCGCAGCAACGTGATGTCGCGCGTTGAATTGGGGCGGATCGACACCACGTTTTCATCGACCGACGCGATGACCAGGCCCGGAACCGCATCGCGCCGCGACCACGCCAACCGGCCCGTGTCGAGTTCCGCCGCGCACAACTTCTCTCCGACGATGTAGACCGCGACCTCGCGCGTTAGCCCGACCAAACGGCCGAACGCTTGCGGACTGGATGACCGTCCTCCCAGCGGAACCATCTGTCCGTTGGGCAGGATGCGGACGCGGATTCCCTGTTGAGCGAGTTGCATTTCCGTGCGAGTCACTCCGTTCGGTCGCAGCGTCTGCTGCCACACAGCGCGTGGCGTCTGTTCCTGATCGATCACTTGAAACATCACGAAGTGCGAGTCGAGATTCAGTGCGAGCCATCGGTCTTGAAGATGCAATTGGCAACTGCTGACCATGCCGCGCCCGGTGAATCCATTGAACTCATTGACAGTCGCATCGGCCGGAATGGCGACCTTCCAACGAACGCGGCTCTCGGCATCGCGCGCGGTCAGCGTGCGCGCAACGGCGTCGGTCTCGAACGACCAGCCGTCGAACAACATCCCGCGGCGCGAGACGACTTCCACCGGCACGCTGATCGGCGCAACCGGCACTTGTTGTTCAGCGGTTTCGCGCGACTTGCGAATCAAGTCGATCGGCCCGGCAGTCCACACAGAGGCGACGTTCCGTCGCTGCTGCACGTCATCGCGCTGCAACCATTGCTCGGCCAAGCTGCGGCCCGTTTGGTTGTCGAAACACTGCTGATCTGCGAATTCATCACGCAGTCGTTCGAGCCACGCGAGCGCTTCTCCGACGCGATCCTTGTGCAGCAGATCTCGCGTCAGTAACGCCACGGCCTGTGCGGCGACCGTCGGATCAGACGAAGCTGAAAAACGTTCGAGCAACTTCTCGGAATGAGTCGCGCCGTCGATCGTGACGACTTGCTCGAACAGCCGCTGTTCGACATGCGGCAGTCCCGCGAAGAACCGCAGGCTCTGTTCGAGATGCTCTTCGAGATCGAGGTCCGTTCGATTCGGCCCGTTCACTGCGCGTTGACGACCGGCGGCAACATGCTCGGCGAGCAGCGAGTCAAACGCCGCACGTTCTTCGGCGGAGGCGGCTTGGTACATCTCGGCCAACCGGGCGCGAACGATTCGATCCGTGCGAACCGCGTGGTTCGAGGTGAGGGGTTCGAGGTCATTCAAAAACCGTGAAGTCTCCGCGAGGCGAATCCACTGCGCGAACGCTCCGCGCCGGTCGCCCGCCTCATCGAGTCGCTTGGCATAGATGCGCAGGAACTCGTTGCGTTGTTGAGGATCATCGGTCAGAGCCTCCAGTTCCACAGCCCAATCTTGGACGAGGGCCACGTTGCCCCGCAGTCCCGCCAAGAGCGTCGCGGCGAGGATTGACTTCACGCGCGGATCGGGTTGCCGACGCAGCGACTCCCGCAGATCGGCCAGTCCGTTCACTTCGTCTCCACGATGGAGTCGCAGTTCACCGCGCAGGGCCAGCGCGGCCGGTTGCTGCGGATCGGCCTGCAATTTGTCGGCGATCTGTGATTCAATTTCACTCAGTGGCGTGAATCCGATCAGTTCTCCCGCGCTCTGTGAAACGAGGGCACCGGCACCCGCGACCAAATTGCCGGGAACGCGGCCTTCCGACAGCTTGGCCCGCGCGAGGATGCGACCCGACTTCAGATCGACCGTGGCGATCTCACCGTTCGCCAGCGGCAAGAAGTAACGCGCGCCCACGCGCACGCCGCGACCCGCCGGTTCGACTCCGATGCTCGCGAACGTCTCGACCGGCTTCCCATCGCTCAGTTGAAAGGCCGCCAATCCATCTCGGCCGACCAGCACCACTTGCCCGTCGAGGACACACGCCGGATACAGCCAATCGCCGCGCGGCAGCGTCCACAACAGCCGGCCATCCAACACGTCGAGACACAGCAGCACATCGGCATCGCGCGGCGTGACAATCGCCCGGCCCTCGGCAATCAACGGCGAACCATCCAGCCAGCGCGACTTCTCATCGCTGTCATCCATCGGCGGCGACTGCGGCCGAGCGCGACGGAACATCGGTGCCCCCAACTCGACCGGATCATTGTTCGCTGTCGAAGTGTAGGGATGTCCCCACAACAACACGCGGCGCACGATGTCGATCGCAATCACCGCACCCGCCGAAGTGGGGCAGACGAGAATGCCGTCCGCAAATGACGGGCTGAGTCCCGACAGTCGCCGCAGTGGACTCGACGCCACCGGTTGATCGACCGCAATCAAGGTCTGAACCCAGTCGATCTTCACTCCCTCACGATTGGCTGTCTGTTCGAGGACCAACAGCCGCAGATCGCCCTGCGTTTCGGCGAGGCAATACAGCCGACCGTCCAACGGCAACGGCGGTCCCAAAAAAAAGTGGCCTGACAACTCGACCGGCTTCGCCCCGCGCGGCCCTCCCGCTTCCCACAACATGCGCCCGCCCGCCACGTCATAGGCCACCAACTTGTTTGTCGCCGCCGGTTCGGCCATGCCACGCAACGCATTGGCATGGCTGTTCGCGGCATCGAGTTCCTCCAACCCAAAGACCGTTTGACCGTCGCTGCTCAGCATTCCGGCTGCGGCATCGCGGAACAATCGCCGTCGCACGTGAGCCGACAGTGACGCATTGATCGCGTCATTCACATCGCGCACCGCACCTCCACGCGTCTCGACATTGCGGTTGTTCCAGAGTCGAGTCAGCGAGCCATCCGTGAGCGATGACCGCCAGAGCAGTTCGCCCGTCCGCAGTTGAACGGCGGTCACGTCGGCGATCGTGCGGTACACAATCGTTTCACCAATGACCAGCGGGATTGCAGCGGGCAGCGCGATCCGAACGTCGTCTCGCAGAGCCAATTGCTCGCGCGCGACCAGTCCATCCAACTGCGCGCGTCGCATCTGGATGGTCTTTGCCGAGACGTTGGGATCGGCGTGATTGGTTGACGGGTGACTCGGTTCGGGTCGCGCGGCATTGCCCAAACGGGGAGTCGCTCGCGGCGGAAGTGTTCCGCTGAGCGGCGGCTTCACGAGCGTACCGACTCCTGCGTCAGGGCGATTGAACATCGCCAGATGCTCGACGAGTGAGACCCGCCAACGATCGCCGCCCACGGGGCTGGCCGGAGCAGCCGACTCGTTCCGTGTCGGGCTACCTCCGGGCATCAACCACGATGCGACGAGCAGCGACGATGACCGCGATGACCTTCCCACAAACGATGCCAGCCACACAACGGCCTCGTCATCGCGATCAAACAACTTCACGTCACGCCCACCCACGCGCAGCGCGTTGCCGGTCGCGAGTCGCTTCATTTCTTGCAGCGCTTTCAAACTCCGATCAGCTCGTCCCGCGCGGCTCCAGCACGTGGCCACATTCAACAAGAACGCAGGCGTTCGTTTCTGGGCCGCGACCGGGTGGCCTTTCAACGTTTCGAGCAGCAGCGCTGCTTCGAGCGGTCGGTTGCAGTCCGAGGCTCGCGCCGCGAGCAACACCGTCGCCTCGAACCCGGCCGCCGTCAGCGAGAATCGCCGAGCCACTGCCGCGATCTGCTCGAAGTCGCCGTCATCCGTTGCGAGAGAAAGTTGGTTCCGCGCGGCCGCTCCATAATCGAGTTCATACGCCGCACGACCTTCTCCGGGCAGTTCCTTCAGCAGCTTCAGCGCGACCGCTTTGACACCGCCCACTCCGTCGCGGTCATCTCGAAAATCATCACCATCGCGTCGCAGAGTTTGCTCGACAAAGAAGTCTTCGTCACGGTCGAGTACCGACTGCAACAGTTGCACTGCCGGATGAAACTGCTTCGCCGCGATGACCCGCCGCGCCTCGTCCAACCCGCGCAAGACCTCACGCTCCGACACCGCAGCGCCGCGCGGACTTACGGCGTTGCGATCCAAGTCCTGCGCGCAAGCCGCCTCTGCCAAGCAGACAACGACTCTCGCCACGATTACCAACATCCAAACCCATGACCGACGCATCGCATTCTCCGCCGGAAGAGCCACGAAACCCGCAGGGAAGATACTCGAAGCACCGCGAGGTTGTCAGGAGCGACAGGCCGATGTCCGTAAAACGGCGCGCCACATTCGCCAAGAGTCAGACACTTTGGAAATTCGGCTTTGGCGGAAAAGTGATTCGGTTCGCAATCAAAATGCCCCCGACAGAACTAACAATCGGCTTCGCCATTGGAGTGCCATCGGGAACGTCAACTTGGGGTTGGTTTGTAATCTGTCCGAATATCTTGGTCCAATTTTTAACTATCACACGACTGGAGCAGATCAAGAATCGGCATCACGAAGATACCGCCCCTTAGGCGAGCGGCAGGAAATGATTTACCCGTAGGATGGACGCCTCGTCCGTCCGAGTCCCCGCTGGTTGTGACGGACGGACGAGGCGTCCATCCTACGACT
>JAYVOX010000605.1:0-4066 GCA_043757695.1 Schlesneria sp. | reverse complement strand
GACCCTCCTTGGTCGCCGTGCGCCGTCAAAAAACCAACCGATTTGATGCCAAATCCCCTATTTCTCCAAGGCCAAATCGAAGTTTGCAAAGGTCCAGTCAATAATCGAACTAGATGTTTTGTGGCAAGCAAAGCCTCCGAGTGTTCCACGACGGGGTGGCCGTGGTTGGAGCTGCTTTGGGCGAAACCCCGGTCAGTAACAGCATGGTGGTCATGGATGCCCCGCAGGTCTTCCAGCCAGCCTCACGGGATCGGGTCGGGTTCCAAGTCGTTGAGGGGCCTCTGTTCAAACCATCCTTCGCTCGACCACTTCCAGTCACAGGCCTGCTCAACCAACACCTTGCGAACGGGGTTCCGGTGGATGTAGTCGATCAACTGACGCGCCAGCGTTTGCTCGCCGTCCTGATAGCCGCCGATCGCGAGGGCCACTTCGGCGTGCGTGCCGATCTCGACCAGGCTGACCTTGCGGACCTGCGGAAAGGCTCCCTCACCGCGTCCTCCCGAGGCCCGTTGGAATGCGGCGGCATTGGCCGCGCTGTTGGGAACATCGAGGACCGTGCCGTCGATCACCATCCAGCGCAGCCCCTGATAGAACGCTCCCGGTGTGTCCGGCGCGGCCAACGGTCGCACCAGATTGGCGTGCAGTTGCCGCACCGGTGCGACACCCAGTCGCTGCCGCGCCTCGCACAGGCTGGACCGTCCCGGCGTCCGCTCGCCACTGCGGCCCCGCCGACACTGCTTGAAGACCTGGCGAATCGGCACGTTCGTGAACAACCCCATCGCTACCACCACCCACAACATGACCTCATGACCTCGTGCGACAAGGGACACGGTGCGACAGCGGACACGCACGCACATTCACCCGCCCGGTCTGGTCCAACGCTTGCCGAATCCGCTCCTCCGTGACCACACTCTGCAAGCTGGCCAACCGGTCCAAACACCACCCAGACTTATCCACCGCCAACGTCGAGCATCCATGCTCTCGCATCGCCACTGTCTCCTTGTATGCCTTGGGACGCGACCAATCACAAGGTGTCAGGAGACTACGGCTTGCGCTTAGACGAACGGTATTGGGTTTTAACCGCGTGGGCCACGCGAGGCATAAACTTCGTACGGTGGGAACTGAGCGGTTTGCTGAACGGAGGATCTCAGTCATGGAATGACAGAGCTACGTAGGCGAGGCATTCCATGACTCGCATTCGCGAGACTCGTCAACCGGTCAATCCTGTCCGCGCGAGGTAGAAAACGAGTCGGCTTCCGCCGTCCCAAGGCAAAACATTCATGGCACTCTCTCCCGTACTTCAGTTCAGCGACCGCGTGTGCTGTCTGCCGATCATTCATGGCAGCGGCGACTTCGCAATCGAGGTCCGTCGTGTGATGTTGTCGCAGCGGTTCGACTGCCTGGCGGTGCCGCTCCCGCCGTCATTTCAACACGATGTTGAGCAGGCGATCACAACACTCCCGAGCATCACGCTGGTGATGCAGGAGGAGCCAGTCGAGATCGCGGCCAAGGAATGGACCGGCGACGACGACGATGATGCGGACGACGACGAGTTCGATCAGACGTTCAGTTACGTTCCGATCGACCCGTGTCAGGGTGTCATCACGGCGCTGCGTATCGCACTGCAAGAGCGGATGCCGCGCGCGTTTGTCGATCTCGAAACGTCGGTGTTCGACAGCTATCAAGCCGGTTTGCCCGATCCCTACGCGCTGAAGCAGGTCTCATCCGAGAAGTTCGCGGCCGCGCTGCTGCCGTGCCTTGATCGTCCCGCCGCCGGGCAACCGCAAGACCGTGTCGTTCACATGGCAGCGCGGTTGAGGCAACTCGCAGCGAAGTTTGAGCGGGTGCTGTTTGTCTGCTCGATCCTCGATTGGCCGTGGGTGCGTGAGGCCTTCGTCGAACGGACGCCCGCTGTGGTGCTGGACGATCTGGTCGAAGAGACTGCGATCTATCAGGCCGATCCCAACACGCTCCTCTTCGCCCTCGGCGAGTTGCCGTTCATCACGGGACTCTACGAATTGGCAAGATCGCAATTGGAGGCGGACGAAAATCTGTCGATCGACGGCGTGAAGGCGATGGTGCTCGCCGCACGCGATCAGTACCAACACGATCTCGGTAAGCGAGCACGCAAGATCACGCCGAAGCTGTTGCGGGTCTACCTGCAATACGTCCGCAACCTGACGCTGATCGAACGGCGACTGTCGCCGACGCTCTATTCGTTGATCGTCGCCGCCCAACAAATCGGCGGCGATCAGTTCGCGATCGCGCTGGCTCAAACGGCCAGCCTCTATCCATTCCATGAGACGCAGCCGTACCCGTTGATCCGGCTCGGGATCAATCGCGGTCGGTTGCCTGACGGCGATGTGGCCTTTTTGAAGAGTCGGCTGCCGGGACAGGCGATCGAATGGCGGTCCTGCAAACTTCGGCCGCAACCGCCGAAGCCTCAACAGGACGAATGGCAGATGCAATGGAACCCGCATCACCAATGCAGTTGGCCTCCTGAAGATGTCTCGATCGAACGATTCCGGACGCACGTGAAGGATGCCGCGTTGGGGCTGCTCGGTACGGACTTGGCTCGCAGCGAGAAGTTCACGACCAGCCTGAAAGACGGTCTCGACATCCGTGAGACCCTGCGCAACTGGCACACGGGCGACCTCTATGTGAAGGTGCTGCCGCCGACGCGCGGGAGTCTCGATTGCGTCGTCATGCTGTTCGACAGCCCGGCCGATCCGCGCGACTATCCGTGGCGCGTCACGTGGCACGCCGAGCATCACGACGAATCGACCCTCGCGCTGTTCGCCACGAACTACTTGGAGAACCTCGTTGGCCCCGGCATCGGTCAGGCCAGTTACGGCGGAGCGGTCTTTCTGTTTCCGCCGCGCCCGGTCCCCGACATCTGGACGAACCGCCGCTTCGATTTCACCGATACGCTGGAAGAACGGCTGCTCGCGGCTGCCTGCTATCACGCCGACGAACGCCACGTCGCGCTCCTCAGTTACTCGCCACCCGGCCCGGCTTGGCGACGACTCGCGAAACGGTACGGCAAGAAGCTGATTCACGTTCCACTCGGAAAGTTCAGCCAGGAAACGGTCCAACAACTTCGGATGTTCCACGTCCTGAATGGCCAGAAAGTCCGTAGTTTTGCGGCCGAATTCATTCGCAAGGCCTGATCGCGCCAACGGTCGCATCGCAAAACGCACCTTGACTTTTCCCCTGTGTTCGGCTGTAATCTCGCCCCTCACTTGGCTGGTTTTCTGCGGGGGGCCGCAGGCGTGAGAGTCTGGATTCGCTGGGACGGTGGCTTGCTCGCAAGTGATCGTTGAATCCGACTCTCGCCTGATTCCTTCGAGTGAAGTGACCTTTGAATTTTGGGTGTACTGGTGTTTTTGATGAGTCGCTGATTTTCTGGCGAGTCATCGGCCTTTTTTCCAGAAGTCGTGGCCTCACAATGGGGTTGCACCGATCAGAACGTGGCCGGGTCGTAAAGTGAACTCTGTTTCCAGATTTCACGCGACAGTGACTCACCGAACGTGACTGGATCAACCGATAATCGACCATTGGATCACAAGGTCTTCGGCGGTCATCGCTGTCGGACTTGGGATGCTTGGCTCTGAATTTTTTGGTTCTACGGGCCTGTAATTTCACGCTGCTGATCGCGGGCTTGTGCCAGCGAACACTGATCGGGTGGGACCGATTGGTCGGTAAGGCAGTGGAGGGCAGGGAATGCCGCTCAACTTGGTGCTTTCGCTTGCGCGGACTGTGTGTCGCAGGGGAGAGCCAACGGGGTCGAGCTATGACGGCTTCAACCAGTTTTCCACGTGTGGTCGTTACCGGAGTGGGAGTTGTCTCACCGATCGGGATCGGTGTGGACTCGTTCTGGCAGAACCTCATCGCGGGCCGTTCAGGCATCGCGGCGCTGTCGGCATTTCCCGCAGGCGATCTCCCCTCCAAATTGGCGGCCGAGGTCCGCGACTTCGATCCGCTCGAACACATTTACCAGCGGAAGTTTCTCAAGGTCATGTCCCGCGACATCCAGTTGGGTGTTGCCGGTGCGTCGATGGCCATG
>JAYVOX010000604.1:0-4072 GCA_043757695.1 Schlesneria sp. | reverse complement strand
AGCGGCATGGGATCAGGAGGAGGTGGCGGTGGTCAGGTTGCGGCGCGAGGCGTTCGATATGTTGCTGTTCGCGGCGTGTTCCCACTCCGGCAGCAGGTCGAGAAGTATCAGCGTGCCCTCAATGCGACGGCTGCCGACGCGGGGCTGATGTTCGAGTTGCTCGACTTCGTATTAGAGCGGCAAGCGGCTGTGGCTGGTCCGAACCCTTGGTCTGGTAAATGGGAAGTCGTCAATCTTGATACGGCAATCGAAGTGCTGAACGAAGCTTCCGATTTTGAATTGGACCCCGTTCAAACGGGAGTCACTGACTCAGTCATCACGATGTCGTTGCCTCACCGAATTTTGGAGTACTGGGGTGACCATGCCACGCATCCCAACGTGCGGGACTTTCAATTGAAGCCTGAGGAAATGGAGCGCGAACTCAAGCTGCAACAGAAGCTGGTTGAAGAGTATGAGAAGGCTCAGCTTCAATCCGAGCCAAAGATCCGACGACGTGGCTTGTCGGCAGGCCAGAACGATCTACGGCAAATGGGACAGGAGATGATGTCGAGTAACAACGCCAACTCCATGATGACGAGTATGCAATCCTCCATGGGGGAATCGAGCGGCGGCAGTGGTGGTGGCCGAATGACTGTTCCGGATATCAAACAGCGTTTGACTGCCAATGGCCGGTTGCTGCTGTTCCGATACTTTGATTTTGATGTCCAGCCAGGCATGGCTTACCGCTACCGCGTCAAACTGAAAATTCGCAATCCTAACTTTGAACGGGCGCGCGAAGAGGTCGTTGATCCGGCTTACACCGAAGGACCGGAACGCGAAACCGACTGGAGCAACATCTCGAATGCCTCGGTGATCCCGAACAGCGTGGACTATTTCCTCAAGGACGTGGAACGCGATCCCACACGAGATGACAAAGTACGAGCCGCTAAAGCCGTCGCTAGCATCGCCATGTTCGAGTGGGACTCTAAACTCGGAACGATGCTCTCGGACACTCTGCGGATTTTGTCTGTGGGCCAGTTCATTGCCGAGAAGAAAAAGACGATCGTCGTGGATGCGGCAGCGCCTTCGTATGAAGACAAAGAGGTTGCCTTTAATACGGGCGATGTCCTGCTCGATGCTGCGGGAGACTTCGATCTCAGCCCCGAGCAGCATCCGGAATTGGGGCTAAAGGCAGACAAGGGGCGTCCTGTCACGAAACTCGGTTTGCTCCCCGAAGCGGTTGTGCTGAATTCACTCGGTGAGATCAAGCAACTCGATCCCGCCTTGGACAAGTCCAAAGAACAGTCGCTGAAGAAGCGCGTCGATGAAGAACGAGGCTTGTTGATTCAGTTCAAGGATGCCGGAACGAAGGCGACCAGTGGACTTGATGGCGTAGCAGGGGCGTACGACGCGGCAATGGGGGGAACTGGTTCGGGTGCAAAGGGACCGGGCAAAGGTTCCGCTCCGAAGAGTCCCCGCAAGAAATCCGGTGGCTCATCAAGTGCCTCTTCCAGTGAGCTCATGCCTGGAAGTGCGAGCGGTTCGTCAGGAGCCGGAAGAATGGGGCAGCCGCGGCGAACGCCATAGACCACCGCCGACAATCGAATACGAAGTTAGGAACAGCCGCCACGTTCACGTGGCGGCTGTTCTCTTTGGCGAGTTCTCAAAATTGATTGGCTTGGCGGACAGTCTGCTCTCGCAAAAATGTCTGGGACCTCGCACGGTCATGAGTGAAGCATCGTCATGGCGAGGAATCCAGAGACGAGATGAAGTCGAGTGACACGCTTCACAGCTTCGGCAACGTCCGCGCGGTGAAACCCTGAGAGGACCGCAATGTTCGACGGCCTGGCCGCTAGCTCGAGCCGCTCGGGCTATCACCGTGCATGATGATCGTGAAGTACTCACTCATGGCCAGTTCTCCGCCGTGACCGACGAGCAGTTGGCCTCGAACTTTGATCAGACTCGGTTTTGTCGCCGCATAAAACCAGACGAAGAGATCGTGAATGGACTGCGACGGGATGGTGAGATCGAGCGGCATTCGCAGGGCCTTACCTGCGACGAGCGGGCTGAGCAGAGCGAGGACGTGTCCGGTGTGATCGAGGTGCGCCGGGGTGGCGTCGTCGAAAGTGTCGTACGTCCGCTCCTCGATGGTCTCGGGGAGGAACACGGCCTCAGCGACGTGCATCGCTGCGGGACTGCTGTTGAACAGTGTGAAGCGAAACGTCGCGAGTTCTTGTTGCTCGCGTTCGGACGGCGGTCGGCTACCGTCGCGATTTGACTTCGCCTTCACCGATTGAGCGACCGCCGCCACGGCTGTGATCAGCAGGTCACTCGCCAGTTCCGGCTTTTCGATGAACTCAGCCAGTGCCCGTCGATTGACCTGACTCATCGTGATGCCACGATCAGTGACGAATCGCTTCACCGCGTCATACAACACTGGCGAGATCGCTTCACGAAAACCGACGAAATCGTAGAACTCGACCGATGGCGGCTTGGACGCGGGTTCGTCCTCGTCGTCTTGTGCCAACAGCATGGCCCTGCCGGAAGCGTGCCCGCCTGGCTGAGTATGCAGTTCGGCACTCGAACCCGGCTTGTCTCGACCCGTCGCATTGCTCACGACCGGCATCGTCGCGGATGACTTCGACTTGGCGATCGGCGGCGCGGCGGGCGGTTCATCGGGAACCGCAAACAATCCTTTCACCTTCGCGGCGAACAGCCACTTCCCCTCCACGCCTTTGCGAATCAACGTGTCGGGCTGTACCTGTCCGTTCGCGACCTTGGCCTTCAATTCTCCACCGGAGAGCGGCCCTAATTCCTGACCCATCACTTGAAAATACCACTCGCGCGTCATGACCGTCTCCGTTGAGAGGACTGGGTGAGCCGAGAGTATTCCGACTCACCCGAACCCTCACAACACCAGAGTGACGGGAGGAGAACGATCTGTGGGAAAGATTCGCTCCTCTCCGCGCTCACGTTTTTGAAGTATCCCGCGTATCATGCCCGCCCGTCGTGACGTGTATCTCGGCGTCAGGTTCTTCCCCCGGTTTCCACTGGGTATGGATTGTTCGTGAGCGACTCAGATTCTTCCCAAAGATGTTTTTCGCACGTGGGTCCGCCGTCGTCCGGTGGCACGTCGCCCACAGGCCAATTATCTGCCTGCCAAAAAACAGACCTTGGCCGACTCGGATGCAGGTTTGCCATTCAGTTCAGTTTGAGTGTCTGCATGGCTTGGGTTGTGGTTCTGGGCGGGTTGAAACCCGCTCTCGCAATCGGGCACGAAGCGTTCCCGGTTGAGCAGCACGATTCTGCACCGGCAACCGTTCAACGAGTCGAAGTGGGTTGGAATGGTTCGTATCACGTTGGCCGCTGGACGCAGGTCGTGGCCGAGATCAGTGTCAGCCAGCCGGGACGGTATCAGTTGCGCGTCACGGTTCCGGATCCAGACGGTCATCGCGTGACGTTTTCCGCTCGTTTATCGGAGCCACTGGCGGCGGGACAACACTTGTTACGCGGTCTCTGCAAGCCGGGGCAACTTGACGCGAGTTTTGAAGTCCGTGTTGAAGCCGAAGCGGCGGCAACGCCTTCCGATCCCAACACTGCCGCACCCAGGAAGGCCACTGCGGGAAAGACGAATGCGGCGGGAACGTCCTCGATCCTCAATTCGCTTGTGCCGGGGACGCGACTCGTGGTGACCGTTGGCGAAGCGGCGGGCTTCTTGGACGGAGCGGCGTTTGATGGGAATGCGGCGACGACCGAGGCCGTGTCTAAGAGCAACTCCCTCGCGGCGAAGTCGGGGGCTTTGAACGTGGCGGCGGTACCGACAAGCGTGAGCCAGCTTCCCGATGAGGTTCTCGCCTACGACGGAGTGGCTTTAGTCGTGTTGGCGGGACCAGTGAAGCTGTCGCCCGATCGAGCAGCAGCCCTGCGCGGTTGGATCACGCGCGGTGGGCGACTGCTGATGTCGCTCCCCCAAGACACGACCGCCGCACGCGATAGCCTCGCGCCGATGTCCGGTTGGTTTCCGGTGACGATCTCCGACGAAGCGATTGTCGTGCGCGAGTTCTCCTCACTCGAAAGCTACGCGGGCCGCAAC
>JAYVOX010000603.1:0-15459 GCA_043757695.1 Schlesneria sp. | reverse complement strand
AGAGTCGCCCGAAACTCACTCGCTTCGAGCGATCAACGCTCAAGTCGATCCACCAGCGTCTCACGACAAACAGCCCGCCGAAAAAGACGACGTAACCGAGCCACGTCGGGTTGAGGCGACCACTCGTCAGCGCATGAACACCGAGCGATTGAAACGCCGACGAAGGCATTCCCGTGCGTACGAATTCGACTCGCAGGAACTCATCGACGCCGAACGCCAGTGTTCCGACCAAAACTCCTGCGATGAGATTTACTAGACGCGGATGTCGATCGCCCCAGCTTGTTCTGCGGGCACACTGGTTCGCGAGGATTAAGGCCCACGCGCCTGCCATCGTCGTCGCCATGAAGAGCGCTATCATCTCGACCGCCTGTGGCCTCGGCTTGCTTTGCAGGAACTCCTGCGCGAAGAACACCCCGGCCGACAACAGGCACGCGCAGAGACTGGCCAGCGTCAATGAGAGCGATGATTCTTGAAGGGCCTCGCGCGACAAGAGGCTTCCGAGCGGAAGCAGCTTGATCGTGCGGGTCTTGCCCCGCGATGAACCGACTTGTTCCTTAAGCGCCTGCCTCAACGGAGTGATTGGCGGTGACGCAGCAGACTCGTCGAGCGACTCTCCCTCGACCGGTTCCCATCGCGGCGACCGAGCAAACAACGCGGCGGAATACGCGCCAACGATCAGTCCCAATCCAATCCACGCGCGCAGTGTCCCCGGCGCGAAGATCAACAAAGCGCAGACGAGAATCACCGCGAACGTGCCCCAACGCTGAGCGTCTGAGACGTTCGTGGAAGAGGCTCGCGCGGGCCGAGTCTTACGAGCATCGCCGCGCGACAACGCTGGTTGTGATTGCGAAAGGATTGGTCGCGTTGGAATCGGCGGCGGCGGCGCAGTAGACCTCGCGACGAATGCCTCTGCGTTTGTTCCCTCCCCTCGGCGGGGAGGGTTAGGGAGGGGGGCGGCTGGCATCGATGCGGCATCCAGCAATGCTGCCGATGCGAAGGGCGTGGTCTGGCCATTCAGCGTGCTGGAGCGATCATCCCCCCTCCCCGGCCCTCCCCGCCGAGGGGAGGGAGGAAGAGCAGTGGGTGAGGCGGAAGTGGCATCGAGTGAGAGCAGGAACTCTTCCTCCAACCGCGCCGCGCTCGGCGTTCGTTTGTGCGGGTCTTTCTCCAACGCACGGGCCAGCACGGAACGCAGTTGCTCGGGGAGCGGAACCAAGTCAGGTTGAGCGGTCAGGTGCTTCATCAAGACTTCGGCCGTGGTCTCACCGGTGAAGGGAACTCGGCCGGTGAGCAACTCGTACAGCATGATGCCGAGGCTATAGACATCGACCTCGGGACCGTACTGACCTTTCGCCACTTCGGGAGCCATGTAGTAAACGGTCCCGACGCTCTGCGTGTGTGCCCCGCGACGATCGCTGCCGAGTTTTTTCGACAGCCCGACATCGCCGACCTTCACCGTGCCGTTCTCGCGATAGACATTGGCCGGCTTGAGATCGCGATGCACGATGCCACGCTCATGCAGATGCGTGACTCCGGCCACCAAACCGGCCAGCCAATCGCGGACCTCATCGAGCGGCAGCCCATTGGGAAACGCGGCGAGGACATCTTCCAGACTCGTCCCGTTGACGTACTCCATCACGACCCATGACTCGCCGTGCGAGTCGGTTCTCACGTCGAACAGGTTCACCAGATTGGGATGCTTGAGGTTCAGGCACTGCGTCACGCCGCGCAGCTCCACGTCCTGCTCATGCTGGAGCAGTTTGAGCGCGACCTCTTTCCCGGCATCGCTGACGGCGTAATAGACCTCACCGAATCCGCCGCGCTGAATGCCGCGCCGAATCGTGAAGCCGTCAACGGGAGTCGCTCCCGGCTGGTGAGTGAACTTCATGGACATGGACTACTGAATGGGTTCCACAACAACGGCCGTTCCGTACGCCAAGACTTCCGTCACACCCGCCGCGATTTCATTGGCGTCGTAACGCATCCCGATGATCGCGTTGGCTCCGTGTTCTTCTGCGTGTTGCATCAAGTCGGCAAACGCATCCGCGCGAGCCTGTTCGCACAACGTCGTGAAGACCGAGATGTTGCCTCCCATAATCGTCTGCAACCCGGCGACAAAGTTTCCAAAAGCACCGCGCGACCGAACGACAATTCCACGCACGACTCCGCAGTTGCGAACGATCGTGTAACCAGGCAACTCAAACGCGGTCGTGACGTTCTCTCGCGAGAGCGAACTGGTCATGGTCGGCTTCCTCAGTGCAGGCGGATCAAAGTGCGAGTCGCCGTCCGAACGGAGCCTCATCGCCTCAGATCATGGCAAGTGCGACGACCGCGAGCGACCGATGAGTCGCTCGCGGTGTTGTTCGTAGAATGGGCACTCTTGCCCGTCCGGCTTTGCGCTCAAGACAGGACGGGCAAGAGTGCCCATCCTACAGGCGTCACCTCGTCATCAGCGCGTAGCCACTTCGGCCGCATCGGCGGGCTTGTCACTGTTGAAGTAAGCGTCGATCTGCTCGGCGAGGTTGGCCGGTGCGGTTGGCTCAGCCTTCTCGACGGGGATCAGTCCGACAAACTTGACCTCCGCGTCGAGGACGCGTTGCTTCACATCGAGCTGTTTGTTCAAGTCGCCGATCAATTGGCGAGCGTGGCTGAGATTCGAGTCGTCGATCGCCAACTGGCTGATCGCTTCGGCGGCACGCACGGTTTGCAGGCGGGCTTGAAGTTGCTCGAGCTTCACTTCGAGTTCCTTCTTCGCCTGCATCAGCCCGTCGAGCTTGTCGCGATTGGCGACGAGCGTCTGCTCGCGAGCGGTCAGGATTTGGCGATCAGCGGCCAGCATTTCTTCGGCCGCTTTGAATCGCTCGAAGCGCGTGGCGAGGTCTCGCTTCACGTCGTTCGTTGTGTACTTGTGGCTGGCATAGATGAACGTACTCTTGCCCGAGCCAAGATCGCCACGCAGCGCGAGGATCGCCCCCTTCTGCTTGCCAAGCTCTGAGTCCTTGCGAACGAGAGCCGCCGTCAGATGCTCGATATCGACCTGCTGCTCGGCAACGACGTGCATACATTGGCGGATGTCGGGCACGAGTTGATCGACGAGTGTCTTGGCGCGTTCGATCTCGAACTCAACGGGCATTTCCGCCTTCACCGCGCTCTGCACGTTGCGGTATCCGGCGCGGAGATAACTCGCCGCCTCACGACCAAACACAAACGTTCCCAGGCCAGCGGCAAGGCCGACTCCCAACACAATTTTCTTCAACATGGCTGCGACCTTCTCAACAGAGTGACAGTCCGACCCCCGGCTCCCCTCATGCGTGACACGCACGAAACGCGGTTCAGTCGGGTGCTTTCCCAGTCATTCGCCGGACGCGACAGAATCTTGGCGCGATTCTGAAAGAATTTCAAAAACAAAGCGGACGCGTGCTGCGAGTGAGGCCGAGCGGCGAACAACTTGCTCGAAACCACGCGAGGCCAAACGAGGAGTGAGTCTCCGCAGGGCCACTGTGTTAAGGACCGGCGCATCAATCACTGTCAGGGTTTGGTGAGCCGGGTGCCGCCAGTTGATGACGCGCCGACCCTAAGTCGCAGAGCGAGGGTCTCAACTGAAGCTCTTGATCCGCAGCGAGCTGTTCGACATGCGAAAACGGTTGCTGCCCGTGCCGCCGCTGTAGGTCGTGATCGAGAGGTTCGAGTTCGTAATGACGAAGGTGTCATTGCCCGATCCCATGAGGACCGACGGTGCGACCATCGTCACTTGGTCGATCGTCAGCGTGTCGTTACCGCCGCCCATGTTGATCGTCGCCGACAGCGGCCCGATCAGGGGAGTCGAGACCGACGCTGCTCCGTTTACGGTCGTTCCCGACTGCCCGGAGACCGTCAAGACTCCCGCCGAAACGGACATCGTCACGAGGTTGTCGGAGTTGTCACCGGTCAGCGTCAGGTTCCCCGCCGCATAGACCGCCGTCACATTTCCCGCCGCCAATGTCGTGCTCACGGCCGTGCTAAACAGGCCGAGCATCACGGGCAACGCACAGGCCACGGTCGCACACAAATGACTTCGCACGGTCGCAAACATGACTCTCTCCCAAGGAAGTAGACCGAACAACATCCGGACGAAACTCGAAGCGACGACTTATACCTCACACGGCCAAAGCTGAGACACTGGCGAGCCGCGTGCCGTCAGGCTGTGGGTTCTTGATCGCCGCAGGAAACCCGTGGCCTCACGGCACACGGCTCGCTTAAAACGTCTCAGTTGTGGCCGTGCGAGGTATAGGCCAATCCGATCCTTCGACGACTGGCTGGTCTCGACATCAGCTCGGCCGAGCCGCCGGAACAACATGCCGAGTCGTCCAGTAGAGGTCAAGAACGTCAAGTAAGCAGTGGATCGCTGCGAGTCCGCTCGACGCTCCCACTCAGTTCGCCAGCCCCGCTGTGGCACAGAACTGGAAGTACACGTCGGCGGCCTGCCGGAGTTGATCGATGGCAATCCATTCGTCCTTCGTGTGGGCTTGAGCAATGTTGCCCGGCCCGAACACGACGGCGGGGACGTGAGCCTTCGCGATGCGTGAGGCATGAGTTCCATACGGCACACCGATCGTCCGGCGCGAACCAACCACGGTCTCGATCGTGCGGCTGAGTTGTTGCGCCAACTCGCCGTTGAGGTCGTCTCCCAGCGGCGGACTCGTGCAGTAGGGAGCGTCGTGAACGAGTTCAAAATCGAGCCGCTCCTGGAGATAGTTCACGACCTCGATCATCACGGCCTGACTCTCTTCGCCGGGGATCGCCCGCCGGTCGATCTCGATCACGCACGCATCGGGGACAACGTTGACGCTACTGCCTCCGGAAATCAATCCGACGCTGAGTGTCGCCGGACCGCAGAGGCGATGGGCGGGCCGCGACGCGGGCAACCAAGCCGCGAACTCTTCGAGCAGCTTCAAGACGCGCGCCATCCGGTAAATCGCGTTGACTCCTTCGGTGGGCCGCGAACTGTGGCAAGCTCGACCCGCCGTGTGCAACCTCCAGCGCGTGGCCCCGCGATGCGCGACGACGATGTCGAGTTCTGTTGGCTCCGCGACGATGGCCACATCGGGGCGTTGAGGGCAGAGCCGATATGGCGGGACGCGACCGAGCCAGCTCCCCACCAAGTGATTGATGCCGAGGCTCGTCGATTCCTCGTCGCACGTCAGCGACAGGACCACGTTCGACATCCCTGCCGGTCGTTCGTGTGCCAGTCGCGTGAACGCAGCCAGCATTGCGGCCAGACCACCTTTCACGTCGCATGAGCCGCGCCCGTAGATCCGACCGTCGCGCTCGGTCGGCTCGAACGGCGGGATCGTCATCCCATCAACGGGCACCGTGTCTTGATGAGCATCGAGCAGAATCGTCCGTGTCGCACCGGGTGAATCCAACCGAGCGATCACGTTCGCGCGTCCCGGCACCGTTTCGACGACCTCATGCGCGACACCGAGTCGCGCGAGATACGCCGCCAGGTACTCGGTCACTCGTCCCTCGAAGAACTCGGGACCGGAGACATCGCGACCCATCGGGTTCACGCTGGGAATGGCAATCAAATCTTTGAGGAGTGGCAGCGGATCGGTCATGGGCGGAACTCGGTTTCGTTGGGACAGGGCTGTCGGGTGAGTCACTGAGTTTGCGGGCTGGCGGCCAAACGTACCAATCAAAGGGGTGTAACCGGCATTCCGGCTTTACCCCTCTCCCCCGAAGACGGGGGCGAGGAGACCAGAAAAGTGCCACTCTCCGGAATGCCGGTTACACCCTCATCAAAGTGTGCGGACCACTCGGTAATCTCCGTTGGATTGACCGCTACCTCGCCACGCGACCAACGCCGAACTGGTCTCCCGTGCGGATTGGCTCCGGACCGCGCCAGTCGATTTCGAGCATTTTCTCGGACTGCACGGCCGCCCCGGTTTCATCGGTCAGCGTGGCGATGATCTGACGTGACGCGACATCGAAGACATCGCCCGTCGATGGGTACGCGCGTTTGCCATCCAAACTGAACGTGATCCAACCCGGTTCGTCCTTCACTTTCAAACTGGCCACTTGTTTGGGCGGTTGAACCGTCAGGTCGAAGACGTGCAGATGTAGATTGAAAGCGTCGCAGACCCAAATCTCTTTCTCGTCCGGCGTGAGTCCGATGCCGTGGCTGGGACAGCCGTGTCGCTTGACAGGTCCCTTTTGAAAGCCCTGCACCTCGACCCGCTGCGGTTTCTGTCCCGTCACCAGATCGCCGACTTCAAACCCGAGCAACTCGTTAAGGCAAACAAAGCAGAGCGTTTGTTGGCCGTTGACGGTGAAGGGTCGAATGCTGGCGCTGAACGGTCCCACCGTGCGCTGTGCCGTGTGCGACGCGGTGTCGGCGACAGTCAGCAGCGGTGACTTCAGCCCCGCGAGGTAGACCTGCTTCCCATCGAGACCGCAGACCGTGTTGTGTGCTCCCGACTTCGGTTCGAGCTTCGCGAGGATCTCGCCCGTTCGTCCGTCGATCACGTGCCAGTGGTCCTTTTCAAACGACGGCACATACAGCCACGCCCCATCGGGCGCGATGGCCATCCGATCGCAGCCCCCCTCGTAGGACCGCTCCCACAGCAGCTTCTCCGTGACAAGGTCGATGCACTGCAACGTCTTGATCGTGGTGATGAACAGCCGCCGCGTGGCGACGCTCGCACAGACCCCTTTCACGTTGAGGGGCTTGCCGGCTTCATCGAGACCTCCCGCCGGAATCCGTTTCACGAACTGGTGCTTGGCGTCGATGTCGAACACCAGCACGCCGTGCCCGCCATATTCGAGCAGGTTTCGCACGCCGGGGACCGCCACGTAGAGCAGCCTCCGCACAGGTGCCTCTTGCCCAAACAAATTCGGCGACATCCCGATGACCAGCAATAGCGTTAGCCATCTCACACAGAACAGGGAACGGAGTCGTGGCATTTCAAACCTCTCTGATTTGGAACGGAGAATGGGCACTCAAATTAGCCGCGACCGTCCGCGACATGAAGCGTGCCGAGCAACAAACGCATCGGCAATTCCGGTCTGGACCGCTTCGCGGGTTTCTTCTGTAATGTCTTCGCCAAAACGGCTCCACCGTCTTGGGAGAAGCTATGAAGGCAAATACGAAACGCAGGGACGCGAGGCATCGTGCAGATTTGGAGTCGGTTGGTTTTGTTTGTCACGCCGTACTGGCGGCGGCTGTTGCTGTCGCTAGTGTTCGGGGGCATGTCCGCGCTGTTGTGGAGTGCCGAGCTGGCGTTGACGGCGCCGCTGACGATTACGTTTGGCAAGCATCGCACCGTTTCCAATTACGTGCGTCACGAGGTCCAGCAGTCGTCGGAATTGGTTGCGACCTTGACGGCCAAGCTCGAAGAGCAACAGCTCAAATTGACGAACCTGCCTGACGATCGAACTCGCAAACGGATGAAGGAACGCGACCCGTTGCTCAATTCCGTGAGGCGGCTGCAGCAGCGAATTGCGCTCGAATCGTCCGGCATCTCACTGATGAGTTGGTTCGAGACCCGCGTGCTCTCGAAGTTGCCGCGCGAGCCGTTCGTCATGTTCGCGCTGATCTTCGGTCTGCTGTTGCTGGTGACGCTGCTCAAGGGACTCTGTTGCTTCGTCCAAGATTCCTTGGCGGGTGGCGTGGCTGAGTTGGTGGTGATCGACCTCCGGCAAGCGTTGTTTCGTCGAACGCTGCAACTCGATCCTCAAACAGTCTCACTCGGCGGGACACAAACGCTGATGAACGACTTCACCTTCACGCTGCAACAGTTGGCGAACGGGCTGGGCGATCTCGGTGGTCGCATCGTGCGCGAACCGTTGAAGGGTGCCGCGTGCATTGGCGGGATGTTCTATCTGAACTGGCAACTGACGCTGCTGTTGCTCACGTTTGTGCCGCCGGCGTGCGGGATCTTTCACGTCTTCGGCCAGCGGCTCAAACGTGCCACGCGCCGGGTCATGGAGAGCGTCGGTCGCATCTACACGAGTTTGGAAGAGACGTTCGTCAACATGCGCGCCGTCATCGCGTTCGATCGCGCGGGACAGCATCGGCGCGAGTTCCATCGATGCAACGTTGAGAATTACGTGCAGGCGATGCGACTGGTCCGGATCAAGGCGCTCAGCGACGCCGTCGTCGAACTGCTGGCGGTGTTTGCGGTCCTCGTAGTGTTGCTCCCGGCGGCGTATCTCGTGATGAGGCAGGTCACGTCGATTGGCGGTGTCGATCTGGCGAGTGTCCCACCGACATTTCCGGAACTGACGATGTTCTACGCGTTGCTCGTGGGAGTGATCGACCCGCTCCGCAAGTTCTCCAAGTTTTACAACACCATCAGTCAGTCGGGCGTATTGGCAAAACAAGTCTTTCGGCAGATGGACCGCGTGTCACTCGTCCCGGCGGCGGCGTCACCGCAATGGTTGCCTCGGCTATGTGAGTCGCTCGAATTTCGCGATGTCCATTTCGCGTATGCCCGCGCGGCGAGTGACGATTCGCCACAACGCGGTCCCGTGTTGAATGGCCTCGATCTCCGCGTGAATCACGGTGAGGTCATCGCGATCGTCGGCCCGAACGGCTCGGGCAAATCGACGCTCGCGGGACTGTTGCCGCGCTTCTTCGACCCCGATCAGGGAACGATTTTGTTCGATGGCCTCGACGTACGACAGGCCCGACTGCGCGAACTGCGAGATCAGATCGCCATTGTTCCTCAAGACACGTCGCTGTTCGATGACACCATCGCCGCGAACATTCGCTATGGCAGACCGGACGCCACGGATGAGCAAGTCCACACAGCGGCCGCGCGAGCACACGTCCTCGACTTTACAAACGATCTGCCGCAGGGACTCGCGACGGCTGTCGGTGAGGGAGGACGGCAGCTCTCGGGCGGGCAGCGGCAGCGCGTCGCCTTGGCCCGCGCGATGCTGCGCGACCCGCAAGTGTTGTTGCTCGACGAACCGACCTCGGCGATCGACGCCGAAAGTGAACTGTTGATTCATCGCGCGTTGAAGGAGTTCGTGCGCGGGCGGACGACGCTCATCATCACGCACAGCCTGTCACCCGCCTTACTGGAATACGTCACACGGATCGCGGTCCTGGATCGCGGCCGAACCATCGCCACGGGAACGCACACCCAGCTTCAAGCGACCTGCCCGATCTACTGCCAACTGTTTGAAGGCCCGCTGTCGGCAGCGGCATGACACTCCGTTGAAGCAGTAACCCGCAGCGTGAGCAAGGGACGAGCTTTTCAAAGGTTTCGCACAACCACCGTCCTTCGCTCACGCTTCGAGTTACTTTGAATCCCCTTTTTCAACCGGCTGCCAACCAGGTCCCTCGATCGCACAAAACCATGTCCCTCGTGAACTCGCACAAACACTGGAATGGACGCAATGCCGCAGCCGCGCTGCTGGCGGTTGTCATCGCATTTCTGTTCGCGAGCAACACGGGCGTGCGCGCGATTCGTCGGGCACAGGAACCGTCCAACTTCGTGCTCGTCGATCCTCAACCCGGCCCGACAGATTGGCCCGGTTGGCGAGGGGCCAAGGGGACCAACGTCAGCACCCACAGCCGTCCGCCGCGCGACTGGTCAGCGAATGACAACACGGCGTGGCAGGTGACTCTGCCGGGCCGCGGTCATGCGTCACCCTCTCTGTGGGGCGATCAGATTTTGGTCACGACAGCGGAAGCGCGGCGGCAAACGATCTCGCTCCTCAGTTTCGATCGCGAGTCCGGGCGCGCTCTCTGGCAGTCGGAACTGCATCGCAGCGACTTGCCGAGCGGTCATGTGAAGAACTCCTCGGCGTCACCGAGTCCGACGTGCGACGGTCAGTTCGTATTTGTGGCCAGCGCGGTGAATGGCTCAGTTTGGGTGACGGCCGTCGATCTCGCGGGCCGCATCGCTTGGCAGACGGCCGCAGGTCCGTTCCAAGCCAAGTGGGGCTATGGCTCATCACCGACGCTCTATAAATCGCTGGTGATTGTCGCCGTGGACAACAAGGGAGCGGCCTTCAATCGACTCCGCGCCACGAGCTATCTCGCCGCGCTGCATCGTCAGACAGGTGAGATCGTCTGGCGTATCGAACGACCGCCGGGGGACAGCTTCGGTACGCCGATCGTCGCGCGCGTGGCCGGTCGCGATCAGTTGGTGATCGCGGGGAAAGGGCTGGTCGCAGCGTATGAACCGGCCACGGGAGACAGCTTGTGGACGTGCCGCTGGTCGGCGCAACGAGTGGCCAACACGGTCGCCTTTGATGACGATCACGTCTTTGCATCCGCTCGCTATCCACAGAAGGAATTGCTCTGCATTCGAGCCGACGGACGGGGAGAAGTCTCGGGATCGCACGTGGTCTGGCGCGGAAAGCAGTTGGCCAGTGAAGTCCCGTCGCCCGTCGTCTACGACGGCTGGTTGTACTTGCTCACGGACGATGGCCTCCTCGCGTGTCTCAATGCGACCACGGGAAAGCTCGCGTGGAAGCATCGCTTGAGCGGTCACTTCTCGGCATCACCCTTGATCGCGGGCGATCAGGTCTACTGCTGCAACGAAGAGGGGACGACGTTCGTGGTAACGCTCGGGGAATCGGGCGAAGTCGTCGCCGAGAACACGTTGTCCGACGGCCAGTTCGCGTCACCGATCGTCAGCGGCAACCGCATCTATCTGCGCACGTTGACCGGCCTGTACTGTGTGATGAATCAGAGTGACGCGCTGGAACAGGGCGATCCCATCGAACGAGATCACTCACCTGACATGGACTCCGGCCCCGTTGCAGACAAGATCGACGCAGGCCGACGACGGTTCTGAACGCCCAAGAGCGTTGAGCATCAGTTCGATCCAGAAGGGACTTCCGAGCGGTGGACGTGAGTCCTCCGGTTCTTCGGAGAGCGGTGGCGACATGGAAGTGCAGTAGGGTGCGTGGATACCTTCGTGGGCGAATGCTGTTGTGAATGAGTCCAGTTTCATAACGAGGAAGAATTGCGAATTCGTCATTGCGAATTTCCAATTGCGAATTGAAGAACACCTTGCCGCCGATGCCTTCCATTTTGCAATTCGCAATTAGAAATGGACCTGACTTTGGACTGAGGCCAAGCCTCGCGGGTGTCTTCGGAACGCACCGTCACGCTGTCCAAAAAGGTGTGTTCCGAAGACTCCCCACACCCTACATCTACCTATTGCGCCCACTTTGGCTGCCGGAACAAGTCGGAGACGAGAATCTCCAATCCCGGCAACAGCGGCGCGCCGTGCAACACGTCCTTCTCGCGCAGCATCGTGCCGCCTCGACCTGCGACGAACTGATGGACGTGGCGCGTCACCGGGTCGATGACCCAGACACCGACGACACCCGCGTCGAGATAGCTCGCCACGCGATCCGACATCCCCTCGCGACGGTCGTTCGTCGAAGCGACTTCGATCACCAATGCGGGCCGCGAATCGGTGATCAACTTCTCGGTCTCTTCAAAGCGATTGGTCGATTGGAAGCAGGAGACCGCAGGGCAACGGATCGTCGCGGTCTCGCGCGAGATCACGATAGGTAGCTCGAAGCAGATCGACAGGTCGGGCAACATTTTGGCGATCTTCGCCAGTGGATGCGACAAGTTCCGCACGACATCCCCGTGACTCTCATCGGGCGGATCGAGGCGGATCATTTGGCCCGCGATCAACTCAATCCAACGGTCTCCATCGGCAAGCCGTTCTTCAAACTGAGAGACCGTCTGTTTTGCAGCAGAACCAGAACCGAACGTCATGATGCCAGCATCCTCTATGTGAACCATCGAGCCGAGCGACCGGGCGGGATTGTAAGTTGGAAAGCGAGAGTTGTCGTACCGTCTCGGAAGATGGGCACTCTTGCCCGTCCGCATTTCAATCGCACAGCCGGACGGGCAAGAGTGCCCATCCTCCAAGGCCAGCCACTACGGCATCAGCCCGCGCGACAGATCGCGTTCGAGATCGGTGGCCTCTTCCAAACCGATCGACAGGCGGACGAGACCATCGCCGATGCCGTAGTCGGCTCGTTCGGCCGCGGTCATGAATTTGTGAGACGTTCCTGCCGGGTACGACATCGTCGTGCGCGCGTCGGCCAGTGTCGGTGAGAACGGGATCGCATCGGCCAGTGCGCGGAAGAGGGCATCGACGGCCGAGCGGCCTCCCGCCAGGTCGAACGCCAGCATTCCGCCGCAGCCGCGTGGCAGCAGTCTTTGTGCGAGAGCGTGATCGGGGTGCGAGGCCAAGCCGGGATAGAAGACCTTGCTCACACGCGGGTGTTGTTCGAGAAACCGCGCGATCGTGATCGCCGTTTGTGAGACTCGTTCCATGCGGAGCGGCAACGTCCGCAGCCCGCGCGACGCGAGCCAACTCTCGAACGGGTTCGCGTTCACGCCGTACAAGCTCGACATCGCGCGAATCTTGCGGATCAAACTCGACGCCCCGACGACGACGCCCGCCATCACGTCACCGTGTCCGTTGAGATACTTCGAGACACTGTGCCAGACGAGAGCCGCGCCGTGCTCGAGCGGTCGGATGAGACACGGCGTGCCGAACGTGCTGTCCACCAGCAACGGGACTTCACCCAGCGCGGCGACGATGCGCGGCAGATCAGCCACTTCCAACAACGGGTTCGAGATCGACTCGACAATGCACAGCTTGGTCTCGGGCGTGATGAGACTCGGCAACGACGCGAGGTCGGCGACATCGAAGTACGTCACCTTCAAACCGAACGAGGCGGCGAGATGATTGAGTAACTGACCGGTTCGTCCGTAAAGCACGCGTGCGGCGAGGACGTGATCGCCCGACTTGACCAGCGCCATCAACACGGCGGTCAACGCACCCATTCCCGATGCCGTGACCACGCCCGCTTCGGCTCTTTCCAATTGAGCGACATCGCTCGCGAAAGCTTCGTGATTGGGATTGCCGTCGCGCGTGTAAATGTAGCCCTTCTCACGGCCGCCCGTCACCGCATCGAGTTGTTCGAGCGAGTGGAGATCGAACGCGGTCGTCATGTAGACGGGCGGGGAACTCGTCCGCGTCGTGAAGTCTTCGGGCCAGCCACCCCGCGCGGCGAGCGTCGAGTCGGCGGAGCGGTGCGAATCATCGTGAGGCTGCGTCATGGTCTGGGCTTTCAGTGGGGATCGTGTGACTCGTGCGCGATTACTTGTCGGCTCGTCAGCATTTCGCCGAGGCGAAGCATTGGGTGGAGCGATGACGCCCCGTCAATCATTTCGCAAAGGCAGCCTCAACTCGACTTTGGCCCGGCCATTTGGACTGCGGCAATTGATTGCCGCTTTCCTTTCTGGCTTTGCTTGGCTTTTTGGAGGGCCGTGTCTATGTCGGGGTTTTCAAAAAGGGGGAGCGGCGGCGGAGAAAGGAAAGCGGCGATGAATCCCCGCAGTCCAAAGAGGGCAGAACGAGGAAGACCAACAGGTTGAACGTTGGCCAACGCCGAATGGTGTTTGCTTTAGCCGACGGGCTGTTTTCACCGACCACTCGCGGTCAGCGGTCGATCACAACGGCGTCTTCGAGGAAGTAGAGGCCGTACGGTTTGTCGTCAGCGGCGACCATCTCGAATTTCAAGCGACCGACGACATCGAAGGCACGCGTGGCGGGGATGTAGTTCGTCGTCTTGCCCGCCTTCAGATCGACCTGCACCAGATCGTAGACCTTGGGATCGCGACCAAAGCAGCAGATTTGGTTGTCGCGGGCCAGCACGAACCGTTCGATCCCTTCGGTCTCATACGTGGGGAACATGAAGCCACGAATCTTGATTCGCTGACCATTCAGCCCCTTCAACCACGCGGGCATGTGGTCGATGGCGTCGATCGTCACCGGTTCCATGTTGAGAACTTTCAGGAGATCGAGGTCATCGTAGGAGACCCGCAGCGCTTTCGAGGTCGCGTCCGAGCGAAACGTCTTCTCGGGGATCAGCACTTCGATCTTGCGCGGGGCGGCGGCGGCCTCTGCGGGCATCACCTTCAACAGTCGCTCGACACTCGCACCGTCCACGACATTGACCGGAGCGAGGGCGGAGACGGGGAACTGCTCTGCGACGATCAGCGCGGCCGCTGCGGAGTCTGATGTGAGGGGAGTCTGTGCCAGACCGGACTCCGCAGCGGGAACCTCGTCGGCAACGACCGTCGTTGGTGTGGCATCACGGCTCTGGGTGGAAGTCGTCTTCGAGCGAACGGTTTTTTCGAGTGGTCGATAGCCGCTGAGGTCCGAGCCGGAGCAGCCTGCCAGAACCAACGTGCAGACCGCGAGAGCCAACGCAGGAATCGAGCGGCAAGTGGGAGTCGAAAGGGATGGCATCGTGACTCTCGGGCAGGTGGAAGCGGCGACAGGAAATGGCGGAAGACGTTTGCTCTTCATCATTTTGCCCACCATCATTTTGCAAACCTGTCTTTTCAGCAAAATGATGGTGGGCAAAATGATGAAGACAAAAACCCTTGGGGATGTGGACGATTCGAGGTCACGCACCTTTCACTCAGTAGAGCGTCTTCGCCTTGCCAAAATACTCGCACTCCAGTTGGTAGACCGGTCGCAAGCCTGTTTCATCGACGGTTGGTTCGGCTTTGAAGATGCCCGACACGGAGACCATGACTTTGTTGTCGTGGAAATTGACGGTCTTGTCACCGTTCATCTTCACCAGAATCATATCGGACGTTTTGGGCTGTCCGCCGAAGCAGCAGTCGCCGTTGTCGCGACACAGCACGAAGGACTTGATCCCGGTCATCTGCTTCGTCGGATACATGTAACCCTTAATCATGAGTTTCTCGCCGACCAGTTTCTGCACGTCGGGGTGAATGCCGACGCGACCGTTCTCGGTACTGAAGCCTTTCTTCGAGATGTCGGCCGTGAAATTGGTGCGTGCGTATCCCGGCGGGACTTCCGTCGCAAAGCTGTAGATGTGGATCGCACCGAATCCGACAAACATCGCCGCTTGCAGCGCGAGGGTCACGCTGGCGAGCCAGCCGCCGCTGAGTGTCCCCTGCGACTGTCTGATCTGACGCCACGCGATGAGAGACAGGATCACACCCGCCAGTGGAATGACCAGCAGCACGTCCCAGATGCTGGCGAGCAGCGAGATGACCACGAAAGCCATGCTGACGGGAACGAGCGCCGGAATCGGGCGATAGAGGAACTCTTGATCGTGGGGCGAAGTGATTTGAGGTGCATCCAAAGTCATCTGATCTGCTACCGACATGATGAATTGCCTTGAAAAACAGAGCGACTCGCCCGTGAACTGACTTTGCAGCGAACCGGCTCCGTCGCCACGCGGGGATATCGTGATGAAGCGCGCGGCTCAAGTCCAGACGGTCGAACCACACGACTGGGGAGAAGGTGTCAACTTGTTTGCTTGAGTTGAGTTTGGTTGAAAATCGCTGACTCTACCGGATTGCAGGTGTGATGTTTTCAAGTGTTTCGAGCCGTCATTATTGCCCCAACGGGCAACGCCATTAACCATTTTCTCAAAGCACTG
>JAYVOX010000602.1:0-4080 GCA_043757695.1 Schlesneria sp. | reverse complement strand
GGTTGGTCGGAGTGAGCGTGCAACAAGTAACGCAGTACCAGCGGCGCGGTCTTGGTGATGGTGAGCGGACCTGCAAAGCACGCCGATGCGCCCATCCAACCGTCTTCGCGCACGTGCCAATGCGTCGGGTGACTTGGGTTGGACGAGTGATCGAAGAGTGTGATCCCTTCGTGGACGACATCTCCGTTCGAGGAAGTGAATACCGGGCCGCTGTAGTCCAGCCAGCGAGCGCGATTGCCGAAGATCGCCGGTTCGCCAACTCGTCCTTCGCTGTCGGTCAGTTGTCCACCGCCGAAGTGAGCCGACAAATTCTTGGCCACGCGCACCGCAAGGAACCCGAAGTTCGACTTACCGAATTCAAGCAGCTCGGAGGTGGGACGGAACGTCGATTGGAGTTCGATCAGCGTTTCGTTGGAGCCGTTCGGGTGAGTCGCCTCGCCCGCTCGCACGGCGACGATCAGTTCCTGTTCGAGCAACTCTTTCGGATCGTGACCATCGAACCAGCCGAGCTTCACGGCCATCACGGCTTCTTCGTCGCCATCGTGGTAGGCGATCCATTCCTTCTGGCGGATGCGCGCGGGAGACGAGTTCCCCCAGAAGTCGATCCCGAGGACTTTGTTGTGCGCGAACCAGACCGACTGATGGTGATCGTGATTCGGCGCACCAGGGTGTCCCATGCGAGTCAAACTCGTCCCGGAAGGTCCATTCAACGGGAAGAAGAAGGGGCGCGGATAGCTCGTCCCGAAATGCCAGCAGAGCCGCTCGCGTCCGTCGATGACGAACGAGGCACGGTGATCGGGGAGCGGCACGATCTGGCAGCGCGGGATGCAATACGGCATGGCGGGGCTTTCGGAATTCAGACGTGGTGATTCGATGGTGATTGAAGCGTAGACAGTGCCGGTCGAAACCCACAACCGGCCGGGAACTTTGCCAAGTCGGCCTGCACTCAAAAGAAACCGCTTGCCGAAGAAATGTTCGACGGCTAAGCTGCTGCCGGTCGATCATGAGACAAAACGTCTCCCAGCAAGTGAGGCTCTGCCGATGACCGTTCAGACTTTTCAAGAACTGCTGTCGAAACGTCCGTTCCAACCGTTTCGGCTGGTCATGTCGAGCGGACGGACCTATGAGGTCCGCCATCCCGAGATGGCATTCCTCACGAGGAGCGACATCCTTGTTGGAGTGGACGCCACTGACGATGGTGTTCCGGCGGACTTCCGGATCTGCTCGTTGCTGCATGTTTCCGCGATTGAGCCGTTGTCGGTTTCGGCCGCGAGTTCCGTGTGAGGTTTGTTCGACGGAATACGTCCCGAGTCGGTTCACACGAACTGCGCTGTTTTGAATTCCAGTGAGGTTGTCATGGCCGAGTCATCCGTTGCTTACAAACTGCTGTTGAAGGTGGCTCAACGAATGCGGTTGGCCGCTGTTGGGCGCAGCTTCTTTGGGGCGTTCCTCGTGTTGTGCGGAGTCTTCTTCATTGCGTTGCTCGCCGCGCGCTTGACGGGTCTCGCGCCGGGACTGCTCGACGTTTCCGACACGACTTGGTTGTCGTTTGCGGCGGTGCCCGTCTTGGCGGGGCTGATGGCTTTGCTCATTCATCGTCAGCCGACGTTGCCCGATGCGGCGCGGCTTGTCGATCAATCGACGGGAGCGAAAGACCTCTACCTGACGTTATCGCTGATCAATACGTCGGCGGGTGAGTACCAGCCGTTGGTCGTGAAGTCGGCCGAAGCTCGTGCGATCAACGTGACGCCGGAGCGCGTGTTGCCGTTCCAATGGCAGGACCGGTTCTGGCACGCCGTTTGGATTCCGGCGTGCATCGCGCTGGGTGTCCTCTTCATTCCGCAACTCGATCCGTTTGGCAAGGTCGCCAAGGCGAGCCTCGTCGAGAAGCGGCACGAGCGATTGGCGGAGGCCAAGAAGGCGACCGAGCTGCGTCTGGACGAGGTCCGCAAGAAAATTGAAGACCATGACGAAAGCAACCCGACCGACGATGCGATCGACGAGTTGAAGCTGGCCTTCAACAAGATGGCTCCCGAACGCAAGCTGGATAATCTCAAGCAACTGATGGCCGAGCAAAAGGACATCGGCAAGTTGTGGCGGCAGATCAGTGCCGAACGGCTCAAGGATTTGATGAAGAACTCGCCGTCGGGCGATCAGCAGTTTGGAGCCAACAAAGACGAGAAGCTCGAAAAATGGATGGATGAGCTTCAACAGGGAGACGCAGGCGGCGTGCAGAAGGAGTTGCAAGACATCAAGCAGGCGTTACAGAAGCTGGCTCAAACGAAAGACCCCGTCGAGCGATCCGAGTTGATGCAGCAACTCAAGGAAAAGCTGGAGGCTCTCGAAGAACTCGCGAAAGACAAACTCAACAATGAGCAGCTCGCGTCGGCACTCGAACGAGCGATGGAGCAGTTGCAGTTGTCCGAGCAAAGCGACCTGTCTCAAGAGGCACTCGAATCGGCGATGAAGTCGCTCGAACTTTCGCAGGCCGAACTCCAAGACTTGGAGCAGGCGGTGAAAGACATGAAGGAGTTGGAGCAGGCTCTCAAGGCAATTCAACAAGCCAAGAAGCTCAACGATCAAGAGAAGCTCGATGGCGCGAAGTCGGGTGAGTGTAAGACGCTGGATGACTACGAAAAGCTCTACGCGCAGTTGTTGGCTGAAGGAGGGGCAGGGCCGGAGGAAGAGCAAGAGAAGGGGAAGGACTTCCAGGGCGAACGCGGTTTCGGCAAAGGGGGCGAGGCTCCCGAAGATGATTCGGTCGAGACGGGCTTCAAGTCTGAGCAGTCCAAGTCGGCCGTCGTCGCGGGCAAGATGCTGATGTCGATGCAGCAGAAGGGTGAGAACGAAAAGGGTGAGATCGTCCGCGACTACAAGTCGCTCGTCCAATCCGTGAAACAGGGTGCGATGGAAGCCCTCAACACCGAGCAGATTCCTCCCGGCTATCACGACGGTATCAAGAGCTACTTCGACGCGCTGGAGAAGGGCAAAGAGAAGAAGGCCAAGTGATCGTGTTGGTTTACTGAGACATCACACTACGTCTGCGGTTTCCGTGGACGTGTTTTGTTTCCTCACTAACTGCTCGTGATTCGTGTTATTCGTGGTTGAGTGAGAATGTGCCGTGAAGCCCAAGGTCTACATCGAAACCACGGTGGTGAGTTATCTCACGGCATGGCGTAGTCCTCAGCTTGTGATGGCGGCGAATCAGGAGGCAACTCGAATTTGGTGGGACGAACAACGTCCGTTTTTTGACCTGTATGTCTCGGAAATCGTGATTCAAGAAGCCTCCGGTGGAGACCCCGTGGCGGCCCAGCGACGTTTGGAATCGTTGAGCGGGTTTTCAGCATTAGCGATTACCGACGAGTCGCACTCGCTGGCGGAGCAACTGGCGCGCGTGGCGAGATTGCCTGATAAAGCCAAGCTGGATGCCCTGCATATCTCCGTGGCAACCGTTCACGGAATGGACTACTTGCGGACTTGGAATTGTCGCCACATTGCCAATGCCACCTTGCGAAATGTGATGGCCCAACATTGCGTGGCATGTGGGTCTGTGATGCCGGTGATCTGTACTCCACCCGAGTTGATCGAGGAGACCTTTGATGACGAATGATCCCATCATCGACGAAGTCCACCAGGCCCGAGAGCAATACTCGGAACGATTTGGGCACGATCTGACGGCGATTTGTCGCGATCTCCAGCAGAAGCAAAGTTGCTCCACGCGGCCGGTGGTCACGTTCCCACCGAAGCGACCGTCACCATCCGCTTCCGCTGGTCATCAACATTCCGTCGTTTCGACTGCTCAGCACACGACTGTCAGTGTCACCGATCAGGAACTCGTCCGGTGAGTTCACCTCCTGTCCGCGACCGTGTGACAGTGCTGCTGCCGGTCTTCGCGGCAATCATGCTGACGAGCATTTGGTTCGCGAGTTCGCCGCGCGATGCGGGTGATCCGAGGTCGCTCGTCGTCTACTGTGCGCATGATTCGGTCTATGCCGACGCCATTTTGAAGGACTTCGAGCAGCAGACCGGGATTCGGGTTGATGTTCGTTACGACACCGAGGCGACCAAATCGCTGGGCCT
>JAYVOX010000601.1:0-4087 GCA_043757695.1 Schlesneria sp. | reverse complement strand
GCCCGCCGTGCGCGCCTCGCCGCCCGCAACCATCGGCTGTGGGAGCTGTACTTGATCCACTTCGCGGACCTCGCCCCGAGTCGCGTAGACCGTGCGGCCGACCAGATCGAACACGTCCTCGAACCCGAACTGATCGAACAATTGGAACGCCTGCTGGAACAAGACACGGCCCGTTGGCAGGTGCCGGTCAGCCCGCATTCGTGAACGAATTCATCGCCATCGTGTTGGTGGAGACAGCAGGGATTGGACGCAAGCAAGGTAGCCCTGTCGCTCCGCGACAGGAAGCGAGATCGGACAACAGACCGCCGAGACCAACACACGTCATTTCGTCCTCGCAACTTTTCACCTCGACGCGCCACCTGTCGCGGAGCGACAGGGCTACCTTAATGAAGCTGGCACGATCTCCAGTTCGGGGTGTCTCGATCTCAAAATTGGTTTGTCCCGATTACTTAATAAGTCCTGCACCATGATCTCTGAGTTCTTACATCTGCTTGCCGGTTGGCAACGCTTCGATACGTGGATCGCCATCACCGGTGCGTTGGCGGCGATGGCGTGTGCCTTGCCGGGGACGTGGCTGCTGCTGCGTCGGCAGAGCTTGTTGGGCGATGCCCTCAGTCATGCCGTGCTGCCGGGGATCGTCGTGGCGTTTCTGGCGATGAACTGGTTGGAGCAATCGGATCACGTCGCCAGTGCGATCAACGAGCCAACGAGTGAGGCTGCGATGGCTCGCAGCCTCACCGCCGACCTCGCGCGAGTGGCACGTCGTCAGGGAGTGCTGTTCATGGGAGCGGCCGTTTCGGGTGTGATCGCGGCGTTGCTGACGGAACTCATTCAACGTTGGGGGCGGTTGGAGCGGAGTGCTGCGTTGGGAGTCGTCTTCACGTCGATGTTCGCGCTCGGTTTGTTGCTGATCCGGTTGTTTGCCAATCGGGCGCACATCGACGCCGACTGCGTGCTGTATGGAAACTTGGAGACGACCGCCTCGGACACACTCTCCGGGACAGGCATTCCGCGCGGCGTGGTCGTCAACGGAGCGATGCTGTTGATGAACGGGTTGCTGGTACTGATCTTCTTCAAGGAGTTGAGGCTGGCGACGTTCGATGCGGAACTGGCCGAGTCGCAGGGTCTTCGCGCGGGCTGGGTCTCGCTGGCACTGATGACGGTGACGGCGGCAACCGTCGTGGCGGCGTTTGAGTCGGTCGGAGCGATCCTCGTGATTGCGATGTTGATCGTTCCGGCAGCGACAGCGCGGTTGCTGACCGACCGGCTGTCGTGGCTCTTGATCCTCGCACCGCTCATCGCAGCGGTTGGTGCGGTGTTGGGACATGTCGGCGCGCTGACGCTCCCCGCGATGATCTGTTCACGCATTGGACTGCCTGGCATCGAAGACGCGAGTACCGCCGGGATGATGGCCGTGACGACCGGCGCGCTGTTCCTGCTCGCCGTTATCGCCAATCCTCAACAGGGCTTGGTGCGTGGAGTGATTGATCGCGTGCGGTTGCAAGTGCGGATCGCGCGGGAGGACTTGTTGGGCACGCTGTATCGACGCGAAGAACTCGCACATGCCGCGCTTGAGCAACCGGATGCGGCGTTGAGGAACGGACTGCGCGAGATGGCATCGTCCAAAACGTGGGCAGTCTGGTTGGCGCGACGCCGCCTGTTGCGGAAGGGACTGATCCAGATCGGAGCCTTGCGCGATGAACTGACAGACGCCGGTCGCCGACTCGCGCAAGACATCGTGCGCTCGCACCGATTGTGGGAGTCTTACATGGCCCGCCACTTCGATCTTCCAGGCCAGCAACTTCACGCGACGGCCGAGCGCGTCGAACACTTCCTCGATCCGGTGTTGCAGGCGAAGCTGGCCGAGGAACTCGATCAACCGTCCCTCGACCCGCACGGCAAGTCGATCCCGCCGGTGGTCGAGTGAACGGACTCTGGTTCCCAAGCTCCTCGCGTCTCTGGTTCCCAAGCTCCGGCTTGGGAACGCCCGCTTCGAAGCTCCTGCTTCGCGAGTGCTCGAGGTGTGAGGGCACGCGCAGCGAGAAGACGCGAAGCTGGAGCTTCCAGCGAGCGGGTTCCCAAGCCGGAGCTTGGGAACCAGAGTCACCACTCCAGAGTCACCACTCCAGAGTCACCACTCCACACTCCACACCGGCATCACGTGCCTGAAGTCATCTTGACCATGTTCAAGGTCCGGCATAAGTTCCCGCCCTCCCCCGTTCCCTCATTTCTGTTTTTGGGTTCATCCCGCGCGTCGTCTGGTGCGGCACGAAGGATCGTGTGCGCGAGCGATGTCTCGTTTGCCCTTGCTCATTTACGGCGGTCTCGTTGGACGCTGACCTGCACGCATCGTGTCTGTTCTGACCACGCTGCCGTGCCGCGAAAGGAGTCGTTGGTCATGCCTGCGCTGCGCTCTCTCAATCGTCTGCGTCCACTTCACACGTGGTTGCTCGTCGTCGTCTGCGTCTCATTCCCACTGGCGCTGCTGGCCAAGGACTCCAAAGGGAAGGACTCCTCCAAGGGGAAGAGCAGGGCTGCCGCCGGTCCCTCCGTGTTCGCCGGTGATGACGACGAAGATGAAGAATCGAAACGCTTCGCGACCAAAGTCGAGACGCCGCTCATCGGCGATCTCACCAGTTTCGCGGGACTCGAACCGGTCGTCCTCGAAGGAGTCGGACTGGTGGTCGGGTTGAACGGGACCGGTGGCGATCCGGCACCGTCAGCCTTTCGGACCGCCCTGATGGAAGACCTCAAGAAGAACGGTCTCCCCAATCCCAACGCCATTTTGCAGCGCCCCGACACGGCGCTGGTCCTCGTGCGAGCGAAGCTCCCGCCATTGCTCAGCAAGGGTGAAAGGATCGATGTCGAAGTGCGCGTTCCCGATAGCGCGGCGGCATCGAGCATCGCGGGGGGTTGGTTGATGGAGGTCTATCTCACCGAGCAAGCCTTCATTCCCGGTCGCGGCGTTTTGAAGGGTCACGCCTATGCGAAGGCCGAGGGGGCGATCCTGACTTCCGGGATTGGCAGCGACGCCGTGAACTCACCCGCGCTCCTCAAGCAGGGGCGCGTCCTCGGTGGTGGGATCGTGCTGAAGGAGCGCGATCTCTCGCTCTATCTGCGTAACGACTACCGCAGCATCCGCAACGCCACGCGCATCGCCGACGTGATCGGGCAACGGTTCCATGACTTCGACAAGCAGGGGATCAAGAAGCCGATGGCCGAGGCGAAGACCGATCAGAAGATCGAACTGATGGTCCATCCCAAGTACAAAAACAACTATCCCCGCTACCTCCAAGTGATCCGCCACATGGCCTTCAAAGAGGACAGTGTCGCGATGCGCGTTCGGATGCAGCGACTGAAGCAGGAACTGTTCGATCCCGAGAAGTCCGACGAAGTGGCCCTGCAACTGGAGGCGATCGGCGGAGAGTCTCTGCCGATTCTGAAGCAGGGGCTGACATCGCCACTGATGGAATGTCGGTTCCATGCGGCGATCACGTTGGCCTATCTGGGCAGTTCCGAAGGGTTGCCGGTCTTGGTCGAAGCGGCGCGCACGGAGCGGGCCTTCCGCGTGTTTGCCCTCGCGGCGATGTCCACGCTCGAAGATGCGGAAGCTCACATTGGACTGCGCGAACTGATGAGTGACTCCACCCCCGAGACGCGCTACGGCGCGTTCCGCGCACTCTGGACACTCGACAAGAAAGACCCGTTCATTCGCGGCGAAACGCTCGGGATGCCGCAGAACGTCGAGAACAAAAAGAATCGCAACTTGGGGGACTACAAGCTGCACGTCCTGCAAACGATTGGCGAGCCGATGGTACACACGACACTGCGCACGCGGCCCGAGATCGTCGTGTTCGGTGCGGGGCAGGAGTTCCTCGCCCCGATGTATCTGACTGCGGGGCGTCACATCATGGTGACCGCTCAACCGGGTGCAACGACTGTCTCACTGGCGCGGTTTGAGGTCGGCAAGCCCGACGAACGGCGCGAAGTTCCGATTCGCGTGGCGGACGTGATTCGCGCCGCCGATGATCTCGGTGCGACCTACCCCGACATCGTGCAGATGTTGGCCGACGCTTCAAAACAGAAG
>JAYVOX010000600.1:0-15492 GCA_043757695.1 Schlesneria sp. | reverse complement strand
CGCTAGCCCCGGTTTTACAGCTTGAACCGGGGCTAGCGCCGCGCGGCTAATTTCTGCGATCCGTCTCACTTCAGGCCGCGTGAAGCATCAGCAGGCTGTCACCCTTGGCTGGCGAACACCGACGCAAAGTCCTTCTTGATCGAAGCGACGCCCGCAACGACGAGCCTCGTATCGTTGGCGGGGGAGACCATGCGGCAACCCTTGCTGACCAACATTTCGGCGTGTTGGGGATTGAAGGCGACCGCCGCCCACGACTTGCCCGTGTTGCGACACGCCACCGCCACGCGGTCGATCGCCGCCAGACACTTCTCGTCGAAGAACTGCCCGGTCACGCCGAGGCTTTGGCTGAGATCGGCCGGTCCCACGAACAGGGCATCCACGCCATCAATCGCCGCGATCGCCTCACACTCTTCCACGGATTGCAGCGTCTCAATTTGGATGAGAACCAGCGAGTCTTCGTTCGCGCGGCGAGCAAACTCCGCAGCGGGGACCATCGTGAACTTGGCATCCCAGCCACCGGTGTTCAGTCCGCGACAGCCACGCGGCGCGAACTTGGACCAGCGCACGAATTCCTCCGCCTGCTTGGCAGTAAAAATCTGAGCCGCCATCACGCCACTCGCTCCCGCTTCGAGGCACCTCGTCACGATGGCATAGTCGGTCGGGGCGACTCGACAAAACGTATCGAGGCCGTGGCCGCGTGCCACCGCCGTTGCGATCTCAAGATCATTGATTGTCAGGCCGGTGTGCTCGAAGTCGAACCACAGCCCGTGGAACCCGCCGCTCAGACCAATGATGTTCACCAGGTTGTGATGCCAGACGCGCCCAACGCCGCAAATTATCGCGGTTTCACCGGCAGTCAGACGTTGTTTGAGTGTTCGCATGGTGGGCTTTCTTCGAGAGAGAGTCTGTTGGAATCGTGCTGCTCGGGCCGTGTGAGTTTTTGTCGCGGCGGAGCATATTCACTCGCCGCCAGAACGTCACGCCGGTTGCAAAATCGGGTCGGGCTACCGTATCTTCCCGCCGCCGCGAGACGCGGGGATGAGCCAGAATCGTGTTTGCTGGAGTGGCTGGATGGCAACGGTCTTAGTAGTTGACGATTCGCCGATTGACCGCCAGCTCGTGAGCGGTTTGTTGCAGCAAGATACCGGCTGGTCAGTTGCCAATGCCTGCGACGGAGCGGCCGCGTTGGAGGCCATCAAAGTGAGTCCTCCCGACATCATCGTGACCGATCTGCACATGCCCGAAATGACCGGTCTCGAACTCGTCACGGTGGTGCGCAAGTCGTTCGCTCAAATCCCCGTCATCCTCATGACGGGCAAGGGGAGCGAAGAACTCGCCGTCGAAGCACTCCATGCTGGCGCGGCGAGCTACGTCCCCAAACGGGCGTTGTCGATGTTGCTTGTCGAGACCGTTCGTCGCGTCCTCGCGTCATTCCAAGATGATCGGCATCGCACCGACCTGATGAAGCGAGTTCAGGCACGCAGCGAGTTGTTCGTGATCGAGAACGATGTGAACCTGCTCCTCTCGCTGTCGCGACATCTTCAATCGACACTGGCTGACGCTTGGGGACTCGACCGCACCGATCGTCTGCGCATCGGCACGGCGTTGGAAGAAGCGCTGCTCAACGCGCTCTACCACGGCAATCTCGGCGTCCGATCAGAACTCAAAGAGATCGACCACGACGAGTTCTACAAGCAGGCCAACGAGCGGAAAGTGGCGGAACCGTGGATGCACCGCCGCATTCGAGTCACCGCTCAAGTCACACCAGAAGAAATGCAGGTCTCGATTCGCGACGAAGGCAGCGGCTTCGATCCGTCCAAGTTGCCCGATCCGACCGACCCTGAAAATCTCGATCGTCCCTGCGGACGAGGCGTCATGCTGATGCGGGCCTTCATGGACGACGTGCAGTACAACGCGACGGGCAACGAAGTCACACTCGTCCGCAAACGCATCCGCCCCAGCAGGTGAGCTGGTTGAACTTGCTACCTCGTCAGCCAAGTAACCCGCAGCATCAGCCAAGTAACCCGCAGCGTCAGCGAGGGAGTTCAAGACTCCACTTGTCTTCGCCGCGTTCGCCTCAACCCCCGCGATCCGCACAATCGCGATGACCGTCTCGCTCCCTTCGCTCCGGCGAACACCGCCGATTCGCGTCATCAAGTTGCCCGCAGTCAGAGCCGATAACAGACTCGTCGCTGGGAACTGCCACGAGGAACGAACGATGTTGCGCTCTGCTTGTTTTGCTGCCGGATTGTTCCTCGGGCTGTGGGGCGTCGCATTTTTGGCTGTCGATAAACTGGTCATGCACGAACCCGAAGACCGCGACCCTGGCATTCGCGGGATGCTCGCCAAGCAAGTCGTGGGACGAGAATCCCGCCCTGTGATCGATCCCCCCGAATGGGCCGCCTTCACCCTGCTGTCCATCGGCTCCGTCACGATGCTCTATGCCGTGGCGATCCCCAAGCACAACTGACATCCAGCGCGAGTGACTCGGCCAGATCAGACTCGCTTCGAGCGGCCCCCTCAAACTGGGGCACGCACACCGATCTGCAAATTAGTCGCAGCCCACTTCATCTACGCCCAACGGCAGACTCGATTGACTCAGGCTGTCCGACTGGACTTGCGAACGACCTCGCTATAACGTCCGCCTCCCCAACGGGGAGTGTCCGAAAATCAAAACAGTCTCGTCCTCGAACCCGCTCCCGAGGAACTGCCGCCGAGATCGTTCTCTCCCAACCGACACGCGGGACCGTAGCTCAATCGGTTAGAGCAGAGGACTCATAATCCTTTGGTTCTCGGTTCAAGTCCGAGCGGTCCCATTTACCACCAAAGGAGTTGCGTCGAGTCCGACAAACGGGCTTGATGCTGGTTCATGTCAGATTCATTTCCACGTCCGAAATCAGCCCCGCTTCGCTGACGCGGGAATCGACGGGACAAACAGGTTCCCGACTGCCTTGTTCAGCCCCGCCGCCATGTTGACGTAGCCTCGGGTTGTTTCGAGCGACTTGTGTTGCATCAGCCCCTGCAACTCAAACAGGTTCATCGAAGCCGCGTTGACGGTCGCGAAGCCCCGCCGCAGATCGTGGAATCCGTACCAGCCGTCATTCTTCCCGGACTTTGGCATCGGCTTGCCGCCCACCAGCTTCGCCGCCGTTTGGATGCGTCCGAATTCTTCCCACAAAGTCCGGTTGTGATGCCCCCACGGAAAGAGCGTCGGCGAGAACGTCGCCGCCAACGGCCGCAGATATTCGACGACCAGCGGATGCAACGGAATCGACTGGTCCCGCCGTCCCTTATTCGCGTCCGCCCGACTGAGTGCGGTCCCTGCCTCAAAGTCGATGTCTTCTCGTTTCAGCTTCAGCGTCTGACCGATACGCCATCCGGTCATGTACAGCATGACGAGCAGTCCTCGCCACCATTCTGCGGGTGAGACGTTCGGGGCTTCGGGCATGGTCGCGACTTCACAGGCTTCCAGCATCGCCGCGAAGTGTTCGGCCGAAACGAATGTCGGGAGCTTCTGTTGAGGCTTCAAGAATCGCATGCGGGGAATCTTCTCGACGTAGCCCCAGTCCGATGCCAGCCGCATTGCCGCTTTGACGTATCGCAATTCACGATTGACGTATCGCAATTCACGATTGACGGTCGCGAGCGAGACAGTCCGAACCGTACCGCGTTTCTTGTTCGTGATCGTCTCTTTCAACCGTTTGCCAATGAAGTCGTCCAGTTTCGCAGTGTCGATCGACTTCATCAGCTTGGGCTTCGCGATGCGTGCGAACGTCTTGAGCGAGAGCATCGCCGCCTTGCGGGACGGTTCATCGTATCGGCTTTCAACGTGTGCGGTGTATCGCTCGAAGAACTGTTCCCACGTCGCCCGCTGTTGAGCCGCATACGTGTTCGTGACGAGTTGAGAGTGAATCTTGTCGGCCAGTTGGTTCGCCGCCGACTTCCCGACTCTGCCCGGCCCGCAACTCTTGCGACACTGCTTGCCGTTCGGGTCGGTCCAAGAGACGTACCACGATGCCGCGTCCGCCCCTTGTTTCTCAACTTTAGACTTCAACTGATGAACCCATGCTCGCTTGTCCATTTCTGCTGCCCCTTGAACTACCCTTCGCCCTTGTTCACTCCGCCCGGTCGAGAACTCGTTTCACTTGAACTTGATTCCACGGCATCCCGCGTCGCGTCGTGTGACCGTCGGCATTGAGAGCGTCTGCGATCGCTCGCAAGCTGTGGCCTTCCGTTTGAAGCCGTTTCATCGTCGGCACAAGATCGACGTATGCGTCTTGAGCCGCCTTGCTGCGAACCTTCGCCGAGACTTTCCGGCCCTTCGCTGCCCCGGCCGCTCTCGCCGCTTCTCGTCCGTCCCAGTGTCCCGGCCTTGCCGATCCGAGTTTCACGCCGCGAGCCTTGGCGGCTTGCAACGCGACTTTCGTGCGATCGCTGATGGCCTTGGCTTCGCCTTCCGCGACGGCCGACAGAATGTGAATCGTCAGCCGGTTCGCGTGTTCCAGATCGACCGCGAGAAAATCAACCCGCGATTCCATCAGGCGAGACAGAAACGCGACGTTGCGAGCGAGCCGGTCGAGTTTCGCCACCACAAGCACGGCCTTTGATCGCTTGGCATGGGCAACAGCCTTGGCCAGTTCCGGCCGATCGGCATTCTTGCCTGACTCGACTTCGCGATACGTGGCCAGCAATTCACAACCACGGCGAGCAACGAAAGCATCGACCGCCGCTTGCTGGCCCTCCAGCCCCAAACCCGACTGGCCTTGCTTCGCTGTCGAGACTCGAAAGTAGGCGATGATCTTTTGCACGGCGGACTTCCCGAAGTAGCTGGTCAACAGGTCGTTCAATCGACGTGCGACCATTGTTACATTTGGAATGACGTTCGTCAAGTCAGTTGTAACAATCGGCAATCCGCTTTTTCGGGATGACTTTTTCACGGGAGATTCCAGCCGGGACAAGATCAAGAGACCGCCGACGCCAAGAGAACGAGAAGGGAAATGGACTAGAAATCCAACCCGCCCCCGCAGCGTCGGCGGCAATTCGGTCAAACAATCTTCGGCATGAACTTGAGGTCGATGCCGCGAGCCTTCAGCCGACGTTCAATCTCCGCATCGCTCGGCGGACGCGACACTGGTTGACCAGCGGTGGCGGAGCGAATCCGGTTCGCCATCGCCACCGTGCTGGTCGCTTGCTTGTTGCGATCAACATAGTCAACCATTGCGGTCAGACGCTCTTCGAGATTGTCGTCATCCGTGTCGCTCGGGAGCGGTTGCAGTCCGAAAACTGTCAGCAATTTGTTGACGGCTTCAATCAAGCCGCCTTGCTCGCCGTTCGCGAGCGTGAGTCCTCTTCTGAATCTCATTTCTCATCCCCTTTTAAAAAACATATAAACTCGGTTCGCATCATCGACGTGATAAAGCGTATCAGGCGACTTGCTGACGACGAACGTTTTCGATTGACAGCCCTTCCGTCGCTGACAGCACGGCCAACGCCTCACGATGCAACCGGACGGCAGTACCGGAAATCCGCCCGACTTCCTCACGGGCCTCGGATGCGGCCCGCTCCGCCGTTGCAACGGAAGCCGTCGCCCGTGCCCGCACTGCCGCCAATCGAGACTCGGCATCGGTCAACGCCTTCAATGCGGCTGACGACGTAGCGTTCAGTTCGCCCGCTTGCTTCAGCTTCGCGGTTGCATCCTTGCGGATGATGGCGGTTTCCACGGCCGCTTCAAAATCGGCGAACGACAGCTCGGCGGCTTGGAGCAGCTCGCCGAGCTTGGCCTCATCAACGTCGCAATCATTCATCACGGACTCCACCATCTCGCCGAGTGTGCTTTGAGCTTCGGCTTTTCTCCGGCCGAATCGAGCACTGAGGTTTTTAAAAATCTGCATGGTCGTTTCCTAGTTCATTTTTTGAGTGTGAAATCGCCGCCCGTCAACGCGCCGGACGGCATCGGGACAAGAACGAGTAGTGTTCACTTCATGGCGTGCCCCCTTTCGTGATCCATGGGCGACAGCAATCTGATCGTCGCCGCCGGTCGCTCGGGCTTCAGCCGATCAAACCCGGCCAGAATGATGAGGTTTGCATCCGTCATTTTGACCACACCAAGCCGCTGAAGCTGGCGGAAGACTCGCCAGCGTGCGTGCGAGGTTTGCTGTGATCGGTACGTCAATCCGAAGCAATGACGGCATCCGATCGCGCCGCGATAGAAATACAGCCGCGTCATGTGATGGCCGCAACACTGGAACGCCAGTTTTCGGTATTTCGGACTCATCGGCCACGCGGTGATTTCACGCCGGACGGGAACGCCCAGCATTCGACAGGACAAACGAACTATCACGCCGGGGGGTTCGCCCACGGCGAATGGGATCGTGTCCGTCCAAAAACTCACCGAGCTTCCGTCACTCCACTCGATAATTCCCGAGCGGGCTTCCGTGAGTACACCAGCACGGGCGAGTGACGCCGCGTCCAACGTGTGCAAAATGTCTTCAACGGTCAAACGTCGCGTTTTCATCGTGGTTGCCTAAATTGGTAAATTATTCCCGGTCAATTTCACGTCCCAAATAATTCAACGCATCAATTTCCGATTTTATGTTTCAGTGGTTTGGAACGATTGGAACGATGGAACGAACTTCCGGTATAACATTTCATTCCCCTAGGGAATGTCTGTTTATACTGACATTGCGTTCCATCGTTCCAATCGTTCCACATTTGCCTCTAAAGCGGGTCAAACGGAGTTCTGTTTTCCTCATCCAATTCGTGGTTGAGGGCAAGGCCGGAATACCAAATCCCATTTGAGCGGACAGACTGGTACTCGTTCGTGCTAAGCCACTGAGCAACCATCTTCCTCGACGGTAGGTTGTTGCCGAGTTCGTCGCACCATTTGGTGAGAGCATCGAACAACGACGCGAACTTGATCTTGTAGGCATTCCCCGTGACGCACGATTCGACGATGAATCGGCCAACGATGTCCTCCTCAGACTGGTAGTCGCTGGTTGCCGCCCGAATAGAATCGGGGACTTGAAGCCCGCCCCGTTGCCAATCGAGACAACCTTGAACCATCCAAGCGAGGATGCCTTCACGTTCCGCCGCGAGCTTCTCGGGCAACGTCTTGTCCTGTTTGAGTTCATCCCGCCCGGTCTCACCTTTGGCGGGGTTCCAATACTTTCGGGCGAACGGAACGAGCAACAGCCGCCGCCAGATGGCGTGATCGGTTCCCTTGATTCGCGGCTTGTGGTTCGTCGCCATCACGAGCTTGTGAGACGGTGTGAACGTCCAGAAGTCTTCCCGCATCCGGCGAGCGGAAATGATGTCGCCGCCGGTCAGTTGCTTGACCGTTGATTCTGCCAGCCTCGCCCCGTGACTCGATTCTTGAGCGATGACGAGCCGCTTGCCGAACAGCCCGGCCAACTCGGTCGGGTGAGCCTCAGTCTTCTTTTCCATCAGCAGACTTGGCGGAGCGGCTGACGTGTAGTCAGTTCCGAGTGTCGTTTGCAGAGCGTTCAGGAGCGTTGATTTGCCGTTGCTGCCGACGCCGTAGAACACGGCCAACACTTGTTCTGATACGCCGCCGGTCAGGCAGTAGCCCGCGAACCGTTGCAAGAATGCGATGGTCGGATCATGCCCATCGAATACGCCATCAAGAAAACGATCCCACGACAGGGAAGCCGCGTCCTGATTGAAGTTCGTCGGGGCGAGCTTGGTGAGCATGTCTTCGCGGCGATGCGGTCTCAATTCGCCCGTGCGAAGATCGACCGTCCCGTTCGGGCAATTCAACAGCCACGGGTTCGCGTCGAGTTCATCAACTCGAATTGAAACGTCTGCCGCCGCGAGCTTCAACATGGCGTTGATACTTGCGTGTCCGGAAGTCTTGATGGCGAACTTCACCACGTCATCGGTCAAGCAGGCTTTCGCGTCCATCCAAACGGAATCGGTCACTGCCATCGCGAGCCGCAACACGGCCCCGCCATCGTCGAGTTGCCATCGCGTCGAATCCCATACGAGCCACTTGCCCCATGCGAAGACGTACCGAACACGGTTTCCGTATGCCTTCAAAAACCTTCGCGAGTTTGCACGATCGGTGCGACCTTGATCCGCGATGATCGAAGTCCACTCGTCTTCATCTTCTGGTAGGTCGTCGTTGCTCGATGCATTTACCATCGGCTCGACCGTTGTCGTCTGGCTATTCGGGCGTGACTCTTTCAGCAGTCGCCCCCGTTCGCCGGGGGAATCAATTGCGGCCTTCAGGATGTTCCGCAAGCTATCTTCGCTCTTCGCGGATTCGCCTTCGTCCCAAGGCGGCACGCATCGCGAGTTGAACTCACACAGCAACGGCCATGCGTCCGCTTCCGGCAAATCAAAATCCTGAACGAGTGCCGCCGCTGCCCGGAATGTTTCCTTGTTTCCTTGTTGTCCCTGAATGCCCGGCGGGAGAATCGCAAGATAACTCCTCGCCCGCTTGATGATGCTTGCTCCACTCCGCGTCGATTTGACGGAGTGAGCCTTGACCGCTGGTGGACTCGCCTCTTTCGGAGCTTCATCCGCTAGAGCGGACAGAAGCCCGAGCGGAGCGACTTCGATCAAATCGGGAACAAGCGTCAATTGCGATCTTCGATGCCGTCTCTCCGCTGTTGAATCGCCTTTTCTGGCGAACGTGCCGGGCAATTTGACGATCCTGCCCGCGTTGGAAACTTTCGTGTCCACCTTCGCCGTTGAAGTGTCGAACTTCGCCGCGAGTGCCCGCAAGCAATCCCTCACCAGCTTCGTTGCAGCGACATCGTTCGGTAGGTCGATGCGATAGAAGAGGTGATAGCCGTTACCGCTATCGCCGATGATCGGAGCAGGCCAGCCGAGTGACGCGAGATAGTCGTGAACGGCTTTGGCAACATGCCTCGCCTCACCCTTCTCCTGGTCGCTCGCCGAGACCCCAGTAATCGGAACGATTGAATCACAGTCCACCAGCAACAATCGTCGGCGGAGAACGTCCGCGTCTGTCGCCGAAGTATCTTGCCCCGCGTACTCGCAACGGCCGGTCCGCCGGGCGAGCAGTTCGGGACGAAGCGGGTTCAAAGTGAGATACACGCCGCGTGAGATACTGGTGAGCCGCAGAGCATCGCGGGCCATCTCGACCAGCTTGTTGGCGGGATAGAAGCCGCACCATGTTTGAGGCTTCACGCCGTGGCGTGGAACAACGTCGAGACAACGAAGTTCAACACAAGAGTCCGGCGACGGGTCAACCAGCGTGGTGAGCCAGCGTGTAACGAAGGGGATGAGATCGGCGCTCGGCCGCGTGACAGCGGGCGAGTTTTGGATTGCCGACTCGCGGCCTTGATCGGTAACATTCATCTTGTTGAGTTTTCTATTTGGGCGACGTTTCTTTGCGAGGGGAGCGTCGCCCAAATTGCTTTAGGGTCTGGCCTCAGTCCGATTTCGGCCGAGATATTCCAAGAGGTCTTCGCGGACGTATCGAATCCGCCGTCCCACGATGACGCTGGCCGTGATCCGCCCGCGTAGCCGCTCGTCGCGTAGCTGATGCGATTCGAGCGAAAGAAGCCGAGCCGCTTCGGGTTCGTCGAACGCGAGCTTGTCGCCCATGCGTGCGTCATCGTCTCGGATGCGTGCCAGTGTCGCGTCCACCGTGGCTGAGATGATGGGAGCTAGCTCGGCCGGGTCGATCTTCAGTTGCATGATGAGACCTCGCCTTCCGCGTCAGTCGCTTCGCCGAGAGACGGAAGCAACTTGTCTCGCCGCTGTGCGAGGCGAAGTAATCGTCGAGTCTTCGCTGATTCTTGAACCAGCTTGCCGAGCCGTTCGCGAAGAACTGGAGTCGGCGGAATGTCTCGCGGGGTTGCGTGCGGTGTACTCAACTTTGTGTCTCCGTTGGATGGTCAAAACCACAACGGAGCACACAATAGAAACCGTCAGTTGCCGGTCAGTTGCTGTCTCGGCAACTTATTGGCAACTCATGAGAACTACGCCCAAACGATCTTATTGACGTTCTTCGGCTTCGATAATCGCAACGGATGGTTCACGGCTTCGAGCGCGGCATTAGCCTTGCGAACCATGCTCTTGATCGCTGAATCGGTCCAATCCTTTTCGGCGTCTTTTATCGCGTAGTGGTACGCTTCGGTGAGGTCCGCTTCAGACTTGCCATCCATGAATTCGAGAAGTCTCCACGGAGCGGGTTCTATGCAATCAGTGGTTTTGCCGTTGTAGGCAAACACGCCTTGCGAGATTGTCGCCTTCGCAGCCGCTGCATTTGTTGCGGCCTTCTCCGGGCAATCACTTCGCCACCAGTCCCACAACTCGCGAGTTGTCCACCAGAAGTGTTCTCCATCGTTTGTCGCCTCTGACCCTGCAACCAATAGGCCACGTTCGGCCAGCCGGTACACGGCCCAAGCGGATTCGTGTTCTGAGAAATTTGCGGTCTCGACTACCCTTGCACGGGTCCGGCCGTTGGCCGATTCGTATTCCCAAACGTCGTCAGAAAGAACGCCAGCCATCCGACTGAGCGGAGCGTGGTACTCGGGATCAGCCCCTTCGTTTGGCTTTGTCCAACGGATCGCACGGTTGCGGGTCACGGCATCGGGGAACGCCTTCATCGCCGCGAGAACTCGCGACTGCGGCGGTTCGATCGCTGTCGGCTTCGGCAGTTCAATCGACGGGCTTGGCCTCTTCATTTTCTCATCCCCTGTTTCCGTTGGGGCGTTCCAAGAAAACTCGCGGGCAGTCGGTGGAACTTCCGACGTTCGGGGATCAGCCTAGCCCGCGAGTTGTTTCATATCGGTTTCATTTCCGGTTCATATCGGTTTCATTTCCGGTTCATGTCTGGTTCACTTCCAGTTCACTTCCAGAGCACTAACCGCCACGGGACGGACTCTACGATAATACTCGAAACCCAACTGGAAAAGCACTATATCGCGTAGTCCTCAGTAGTATAGCGTAGTCTATAGGCCAGACTCATAATCCTTTGGTTCTCGGTTCAAGTCCGAGCGGTCCCATTTCCGTAACTCGTCGCACGATGTCGCAACGGGTTGCATCAGGCGAGCGGCAAATACTGGCATACCCAGTCGTAGGATGGACGCCTCGTCCGTCCGTCACAACCAGCGGCAACTCGGACGGACGAGGCGTCCATCCTACGGGTAAATCTTTTCCTGACGCTCGCCTAAGGCGGGATTCTGCAAGGGGATGCAACCCCAATCCGCTCAGGGGTCCCAATCTATTGCGACTTGCTCAAGTCTGGCACGTCACCCCGATCTATCCGGGAAGATTTCCCCCGGTCGGCTCGTTATCTTCCCGTGATGTGGTTGGCCAGCGGGGCTTTGTACTCCCAGCCAGTTGAATCTTTGTGCGGCGAGAAGGTCCGTAGGATGGACGCCCCGTCCGTCCGAAGCCAAACTTATCGCGGACAAAACGCCACACGGATATCACTCGGCGCTGGCAAGGCTCAACACGGACGGACGGGGCGTCCATCCTACGCCGAGACAATGCACACTTCGCGAGGTTCCCATCATGCCGACGCTGCCACTGCGTGCTCTGTTGCTGACGATGATCGCGTTCTGTTTGATGGCCGATTGGGTCTGGTCGCAGGACGAGCCGCGCGGCCGCAAGTTGGCGGTGGTGGTTGGTGTCAACGAGTACCGGCCGAATCAGGGCCTCGACACGCTCGGGCAGGCCGTGAACGATGCCCGCAAGCTGAGCGAGGTGCTTCGCAACGTCGGCTTTACCGTGATCGAGATGACGCATGACGTGGCGAAGGAGCCGGGGAAGACGATTCTCGCCCCCAACGCCGACTAAATTCGCGACCAGTTGGACGCGGTGATCGAGTCCCCCAACCTCGGCCGCGACGACGCCGTGCTCATCACCCTCCATGGGCATGGCGTGCAGTTCGAGTTCGAGGAGACCGTCACCAGGAACGGCAAGGACGAGATCAAGAAAACGCCCCGGTTCTACTTCTGTCCGGCCGACGCGGCGGTGGCCGGGGTGACGAAGGCCAACGACATCACCGAACGCCACCATCTGCTGCCGCTGGACGAACTCTATCGCAAGCTGGAAGGCTGCTCGGCGGCGACGCGGCTGTTGATTGTCGATGCCTGCCGCAACGATCCGACCAAGCCTCGCGGGATACGCGAACTGGCCAGCGTCACGCGGCCGGTGATCCCGCCGCCCCCCGGCGGCATCGCCGCGTTCTTCAGTTGCAAGGCGACCCAGCGCGCGCTCGAGGACAAGGATTTACAGCAGGGGGTCTTTACCCACTTCCTGATCCAGGGTCTGTCGGGCCGGGCCGACCAGCCACTCGAAGGGGAACCGGCCGACGGCATCGTGACTCTGTCCGAACTGACCAGCTACGTCTCGAACAACACCTACAGCCATGTCCTGAAGAAATTTCCGGGGCACCAGCAGTCCCCCGACATGAAGGGGGAGTTCGACACCACGCTGCCCCTGGTCCGCCTGCCGCCGCCGAAGAGGTTCCGTTCGCCCTCCACCGGGATCGAGTTCGCCCTGATCCCGGCGGGTGAGTTCGAGATGGGGAGCCGGATGACTCCCAAGGAGTTGGCCGCGAAGTTCAGCCAGTGGAACGCGGTGGAAGCGTACTTCGAGGACGAGTGTCCGCCGAACCGGGTGAAGATTCCGCAGTTCTATCTGGGTCAGCACGAGGTGACGGTCGGCCAGTTCCGACAGTTCGTCACCGCTGACAGCTACCAGACGGAAGCCGAGGCCGACGGCAAGGGAGGCTACGGGTTTGATGAGGCCAAAGCGACGTTCGTCAAAGACCCGAAGTACACGTGGCGCAATCCCGGCTTCACTCAGGCCGACGATCATCCGGTGGTGAACGTGAGTTGGAACGATGCGCAGCGATTCTGCGTCTGGCTGAGGGATAAAGAGGGCACGAAGTATCGCCTGCCGACGGAGGCGGAATGGGAATACGCCTGCAAGGCGGGGACGAACACGCTGTGGTGGAACGGCGATGATCCGGAAGCGACCGCGAAGATCGGGAACGTGGCCGACGGGACGGCCAAGGCAAAGTTCGACTCTTTCAACGCGATCAGCGCCCGCGACGGGTACGTCTTCACCGCGCCGGTGGGGAAGTTCCCGGCAAACCCGTTCGGCCTGTTCGACATGCACGGGAATGTGTTTGAGTGGTGCGAAGACGTGTACGATGCGAAGCTGTGCGCCGGGCGCTCGGGGACGACGGAGAATCCGCGATCGTCTTCGGGTTCCGAGTACCGTGTCCTGCGGGGCGGGTCGTGGTTCTTCGAACCACTCATCTCCCGCTCGGCCTACCGTACCGGGGACACACCCGACAACCGGATCATCACAGTCGGTTTCCGATTGGCGAGGACTCGTTAAGCTTTTCTCTCTTGTCCTCTTAGCCTTTGCTCTTTGATTTCTACCCTTTGCCTTTGTCTTTCTGCCTTTCCACAGCGACGAGCGCAGCGAGGCGCGCGAGTTGATTTTTTTGACTCTCCGCCATCCGTGCTGGACGTGCGTGAGCGGCAAGGCGCTGACAAAGAACACCAGAATCAACACAAACGGCGGAGAGCCTTTTTTTTGAGGTCCGTGATGCGCGACGAAGAGCTGCCGATCATTCGAGACTTCTATGAATTTGTGGTTTGGTTTGTCCCGAAGATTGGCAAGTTCCCCCGCGACCAGCGGTTCACGCTGGGCGAACGCATGGAGTTGGCGTTGTTCCAGGTTCTGGAGCTACTGCTCAAGGCGAAGTACGCCCGCGAGAAACGCGAACTGCTCGAACAGGTGAATCTGCAACTGGAGATCGTGCGGTTCCAATTGCGACTGGCGAAAGACCTGGCCGGCCTGCCACTGAAAGCCTACGGTCAGTCCTCCGAACAACTGGTGGCCATCGGCAAGCAAGTCGGCGGCTGGCTGAAAAGCGAAACAGCGAAGCGTCCGAAGAGCGACCCGTAGAACCGGTCAGGGGTCAGGCACTTCGGAATTTCGGAATTGGCCGGACATGCCACTGGCCATCCTCACAGCTTATCCCGGCCAATTCCGAAATTCCGAAGTGCCTGACCCCGAGCTTCCTGCCGGGACAAATTGATGAAACGCCACAGCCGACTTTGGCCGAAGCTCGTCTCGTTCGAGAACCTGTACCTCGCCTACCGCAAGGCACGACGGGGCAAACGAAACAGCCGGGCCGCGACGCGCTTCGAGCATCACCTGGAACGGGAACTGAGCGAACTGCGGCTGGACCTGATCACGCAGACTTATCGCCCCGGCCCCTATCGGACATTCACGATTCACGACGTCAAGCCGCGGCTGATCAGTGCCGCCCCGTTCCGCGACCGCGTGGTCCATCACGCCCTATGCAACGTGCTGGAACCGGTCTTCGAGCGGTCGTTCGGATTCGACAGTGAATCAGGCGTCGCTCCGCGACGGGAAACGCCTTGCCTCACACACCCACCGGGGCATGAATGCCCCGGCTACCATCGGGCGGTCGCTCCGCGACCAAGACCGACGGAACACATCCTTTGCTCAACGTCGATCGTCAACAATGGGTTGAGGATGATGGCTAAGGATGATGGTTGACGCCGATGGCTAAGGATGATGGTCGTTCCCCCGTTGGAGGTTGGCGTCCTGTCCTCGTCGCGGAGCGACGCTTGACGGTAGCCGGGCGTTTCAACGCCCGGTGATTGGGTCACGATCACTTGGTTTCGTCGCGGAGCGACGATTGAATGATGCGGCAGCCTGCCCGATTCACAGCAACACCGAGGAACCCGATGGCCAACACCTACTCCGCGCTTCATTACCACATCGTTTTCAGCACCAAATATCGTGAACGCTGGATCACGCCGGACATCGAACAGCGGGTTTGGGCGTACCTCGGCGGTATCGCTCGCGAGAATGACATGAAGCCGCTGCAAATCGGCGGCATCGAAGATCATGTTCACGTTCTGTTGGGCTCTCCACCGACGCTGGCTCCCAGCAAGATCGCACAACTCATCAAGGGCGGATCGTCGGCGTGGATTCACACCGAGTTCCCGAACCTGCAACGGTTCGCCTGGCAGGACGGCTACGGAGCGTTCACCGTCAGCAAGTCTGGTATCCCGGAAGTGGCGGCCTATATCCAGAACCAGCAAGAACACCATTGCGCTCGAACGTTTCAAGAAGAGTTTGTCGCATTTCTGGATCGGCACGAAGTCGATTACCAGGAAAAATATCTGTGGGATTAGCGGCCCCCTCCGGGGCACGCCCGTCAACGGAAGCCAGAACCGGCCGGTTTACGGATCGTCCGGGAGTGCCGCGTGCAGTCCAAGCCTTCGGTCCCGTGTCGCCGCGAGCGGCATTCGTCCTGCCGCTGGCAGTCGAATGGTCTCGCGACGGCCAAACAGGTCGCACGCCCCGGCGGGGCTGGTAGGCATTGCCGAACGCTCCGCCGGGGCAACCGGTCAGGGGTCAGGCACTTCGGAATTTCGGAATTGGCCGGACATGCCACTGGCCATCCTCACAGCTTATCCCGGCCAATTCCGAAAT
>JAYVOX010000599.1:0-4091 GCA_043757695.1 Schlesneria sp. | reverse complement strand
GACCAAAAAGTTTCTGGTCGGACGCGAACAGGATTGCCATCTGCGACCGAACAGCGACATGGTCAGCCGCCATCATTGCGTCTTTTCCATCGACGATTACGCGGTTCGCCTGCGCGATTTGGGAAGCACTAATGGAACACGCGTGAACGGCGAAGCGCTGCGCGGCGAAGTGATCCTCAAGGCGGGCGATCAGATCGGCATCGGCAAGATGGAACTCGAACTGGTCATCCGGCAGGCGGCTGCGGTGGACGCCAAAGTGGGTTCCGTGCTGGGCAGTTCATCAGAATTACTGGCCGTCCCCAGCGGAGCCACGGTTGAGATTCCCGCCTATCTCGGTGACTCGAATTCTGAGATCGCCAACGCGGAACTAAATGAGACCTCCTTCGAATTGCCAGCCATTGTCGGCCCTGCGGCACAAGTCACCGCGATGGCGATCGCCAATGACACGACGATTCTGCCTGGAGTCGCGCAGGGTGGTTATCCCGGTTATCCCCAGATGGTGCCGCCCGGTTATCCGCAAATGATGCCACAGGGTTATCCAGTCATGCCGGGCTATGGCCAGCCACAGATGGGCTACCCGCAGCCCTATCCGTCGGGTTATGGCCAGCCGGTTTATCCGACGATGCCCGGTTATCCGATGGGGATGCCGATGGCTCCCGGTTACGCGATGCCTGCCCCTGCTCCCGAGCCCGTAGCCATCGCTGCCCCTGAATTGGCGGCCGTCCGGTTGCCTTCGCCGGAATCAACGGGTTTCAAAGATGCCCCTGCTCCTGCCGCTCCCGCACCGGGCGGTGCGCCCGCAGCCCCTGTCGAAAAGCCATCGACCACGGCTGCTGACATCATCAAGAATTACATGCAGAAAAGAAGTCGCTAGACAGCTCCGGCCAGCACCTGTTCTTGGCCAACTGGACTGTTACATCCCGCAAACTTTTTCCGAACAGACTCTTCGAGTCGGGAGCCGCAATCGTGTCGAACGCCGATCCCAACGTCGCCGAACAACAACGCCGATACCGTGAGTTTCTCGATCTGATGCCGCTGACGATCGCCTTTGCTGGGCTACCGACCAGCGACACCGGCAAGTACTACACGGAAGAACAGATGGAGACGCGCGCGTTCGCGATGCGCCACGCCTATAAAATGGCTCGGCAGTTTGCTCGCGAACAGATCACGCGCTGAGCCTGAGTTGGCCGTTCAACTTTTGCGAATTTGCGCGTGCCCAAGTCGTCGCGCGGACTCGTCAAATGATCGCGTCCGAAGTGCGGACTCACCGCTGGACGCCGCGTTGCTCGATCTGAGAGTGGTCTCGCTGAAACCCGCAGCTCTCTTCACGGGTATTCGTCTCCGGAAAGGGAAGCCGTAAGGTGGATGACCGGGGACTCGTCCAACGCTGCTTGGCTGGCGACCGCGACGGGTTGCTGGAATTCATCGAGCAGTTCCAGGGACTGGTCTTCGCAATCTGCGTGCGCCAACTGAGGCATCACCAAGATGCAGAAGATGTCGCTCAAGAGACGCTTGTTCGGGCTGTCCGCTACCTGCGTCACTGGGACGGCGAGCGACCGCTGAAGCCGTGGGTCTTGGCCATCGCCATCAATCGCTGTCGCACTCATCAGGCGAAAGCCAAGACCCGAACGCGAACCGTCGAGTCCGTGATCGAGCCAGCGGCAGCGGCCAAGCGAGTTAGCGATTTTGACTTGGCGGAAGAACTGCAACTGGCACTCGGCCAATTGCGAGAAAACTATCGAACGTGTTTCTTGCTGTTCCATCAACAAGACCTCGGCATTCATGAAGTGGCTCGCATCATGGATGTTCCCGAGGGGACGATCAAAACTTGGTTGCACCGGTCGCGGCGCGAGTTGGCTGAACTACTGCGAGCACGTGGCATAGTGACGGAGGCTGGACATGAACTGTTCCGAATTTGAAGCGGGTCTCCATGAACTCGTCGTATCACACAGCCAACAACATTCTCACGAGGCCCTCGCTCATCAAGGGGGCTGTCCGGCGTGTGAGACGCTCTGGCGTGACCACTGCTTGTTGGAGTCAGCGATCGCGGCCTGGCGTCCGGTGGAGGTTCCCGCGACTCTCTGCGACCGTGTGTTGCAAAGTCTGAGTGGATACTCCTCGCCTTCACTTGCCTCTGTGGCATTGCCGTCGCTGTCACCGCACTTGAACGAGCCGGCCGTTGAACCGGCAAACCGTTCGCTGCGACCGCCTCGTCGCACACGTTGGGTGATCGCGGCGACAGTCGCCTGCATCGCGATGACCTGTTGGATGGCCACTCGCAGCAACAATCTGCTTCGTGAACCAGCGGGGATGATCGCGCGGGTGCATCCTGTCGTAGATCCTGATGTTCCTCGCCAGCGAATGGCTGCGGTCTCGGAAGTCGGGGTCTCGGAATCGGTCGCGGCTGTGCTGGCCGACTTGAAAGCGGAGTACCAAGAGTTGGCGAACGAGACCTCCGCGACCGCGCGCGACTTCGCTGCCGCGATACCGCAGTCGGTCGCCTGGCCCAGCGCGGTCTTGCCGATGAGAGACACGATCCCCTCGAATGACGGAGCCGATATTGCGCCTCAGGCGGGTGTGGAAATTGGCCGCTCGATTGGAGACCAGATTGGTCAAGCGATCGGCTTCTTGTGGGAGTCCGTTCCCGGTCGAGTGCCCTCAGGCTGAGAATGTTCTGCTCGACTTTTTATACTTTGCACCACCCAAAGTGAGATCTTTGAATGTAGTCACGTTTCGCCAGAACGTGGGCTGTTTGAGCGTCACGCCCGCACTCTGGCGAGGTGCGGCTACGTCTCATTTCAGCCCACGCGAGGTATAGCTCCCGTACTTCGTTTGCCCTCACGCCATCAGCAGGAATCCTCATGAGCATGTTTCGGCTACGGCGATGGTTCCCGGTCGTGTTGAGTTTCATCGTGCTGCTCGGCGCGAAGCCGATGCTGGCCGTTGAGGTCTCACCGCTGGACCTTGTTACGGAGTCGGTCGCGGTCTGCTTGGAGGTTCCACATCCCGAGGCAACTTGGCAGCTCATCGAGAAATCGCGGCTGGCAGAGCGGGTGCGAGCCTTCGCGCCGTTTCAACGACTGCTGCTCGGATCGGGCTTTCAGCAATGGTCCGCGATCGAGAACTATGTCGCTCAAGCAACCGGACTGCCGCTGTCCGAACAACTGCGAGGGCTGTGTGCGCAGTCGCTGGTATTGGCGATCTACCTGCCCACGGGAGCGAAGCCGCAGGGGATGTTGATCGTGAGGGGACGCGACGCGGCCACGCTGTCTCGCTCCATCGCGGCCTTAAGTAAGTTGGAGCCGCAGCACGTCGATCAGCTGCAACAGCATCTTGGGAAAGCCTACATCAAGCGGTCCAAGTCGCCGGAGTCAAATCAAGCTCTGTTCTACGTCCTCTTTGACCAAATGCTCGTCGTGTCCGATCACGAGGGTCTCGTTCAGCAGGCGATTGAGCTTCAGCAAGTTGCGGTGGCTCGTGCCGAGTTGGGAGCATCTGGCAAAGTTCGAGTTCGCACACTGCGCGATTCAGAAACTTTTCAAGCGGCTCGCAAACGGCTACCCAACAACAGTGCGGCGTTCATTCACGTGAACGGTCGTGCGTGGGATAAGACGTTGCATGACGGAGTGCAGCACGACCCTGCTGCGGCTGCGTTGCTTGAGGTCTGGCGTTGCGTGTCAGCGATCGCAGGATCGCTGCGATTTGATGAAGGGTTAGCGCTGGATGTCTGTGCGGAACTCGACCGACCGCAACTTCCAAGCGGCTGGACGGAGTTCGTTCGCTCGACGCATGCCACCACCACACAGGCATCGCCGTCGCTGGCAACTTGGGCCGAGCGGATTCCAGCCGAGGCTCTTTTGGCGGTCTCGATGAGGGCCGACGTGCGTCCGCTCGTGCAGACTTGGTTGGCCACGGCTCCCGAGGCGAAGTCGAAAGACTTCGTGCGAGGGCGGCGAGTCTTTAAGAGCCTACTCGGCGGTCGAGACCTCTTTGAGGACGTACTTCCCGCGCTGCTGTCGAACATCACCATTCACGCTTCGGCACCGATCCAGACTAGCAATCGAGCGGTTCCGTTCGAGTTGCTCGGACAG